>NZ_JCBANC010000002.1:0-179189 GCF_059760815.1 Achromobacter sp. 1012554356
CTGTTACATATTGGGGCGCTACTTGTCCCGGGTGTCGAAGTTCATTCAACTTGAGATTTGTTTCACTGAAGTTGGTGTGTAACAAATGTGTAGATCGAGGTGCCGTGCGAGGTGTGGCCAAGGAGCGCGGCAATCAGACCAAAAACGACTGAATTTGCGCGTCGCCGTTGCAAATGAGATCGGGTGCACTTTTGGTTCATTGAAGTTGGCAAAGCGCGGAAGTTATTCACTCAACTTGAAAATCGGGCGAAATAGTTCATTGAACATGGGAATGTGAGCGTCCGCGGCAAGCGCGCGCCCCTGTCCTGCGCAGAGAATTCGCAACCCGCGTCGTTCAGAAGCCAGCGGATCGCTGTTTCCCTTCAACTTATTGCGGAAGCGGCAGGTACGCTGAGCGGATTGGCTGGCAGGGTTCACACGGCAGGCATGAGGGTTGGGCAAGCCAGCAGCACGCCCAATACGATCGCCGGCTAGAGGATCGGTGGATTGCGGCACTTGCCGTTAAGGCTGAACCTCAGATGGCCGGCCTCGTATCCGCGCTCCTCGCCAGCCGAGTGCCACTCTCCGGCATCCCACACGGATATCGGTTCCCCGCTGAGTGGTGACACGGCAGGATGTCCCTTGCGCTTCCGACCGACAGCGGGAGCCGCCGGCTGCTCCACTGCGATGCGTCTCGCCTTTGGGTCAAGCGGGACGCCGTTGATCACCAACCAGCGCCGCATGGCTTCACCAATCTCCAAGCGGAGCTCGAACCGTTCCTGATGAGTCAGGGACCGATAAACGATAAATCTGCGGCCATTGTCCACGGTCCTGCCCTTGACGTCCGCTACGAGTGCTTGCCGCCGCCCTTGTTCGTCAAATGCTCTCGCACCGCCGTTGCTGATACGCCGACCGCCTGCACGGCGTTGCGCAGCTGTTCATCAGTCACACCCAGTTCTTTGGTCCAGTAGCGCAGCTCGTGGGTCTCATTCACGTTAATGCGCGAACGATCCTGGGCGCCCCGGTTTTTCAGATCATCTGACATGAAGACCTCCTTCTTGTGGTGGTACCCGAGAGTGCAGCAACTTTCGTGCCTGTCGGAAGGCAACTCGGCTGAGACACCTAGCGGCGGCCACGTCGCGCATGTCGTGCCGTGTGCGGTCCAGCGTGATATCGCTTGCGTTCTGTTCAGAACGGGTATGCGGGTACACCGGGGCCGCAAGCGTCGCCACACTTGCGGCATGACGCCGTCGTTATCCCTTTTCAAGTAAAGGTCTTTACCCGTCCTAATGACGGGATACAATGGGGGGCGTCTTTAGGACGGGTAAGGAGCCCAAGATGATGAACTCGAACGCCCGCCAGGCCGAACGCGCGCCGGACGGCCCCACGTTTAAACGACGCCGTCTGGAGGCCCGCCGCACTCAGGCGCAAGTCGCTTCGATCCTCGGCGTGTTGGAGCGCCAAGTCCAACGCTGGGAGGCTGGCACCCAAGCCATCCCGCTGGCCGCATGGCGATTTTTTAAGATGACCTGCGGGCGGCGCGTGCCGCAGGACTTCACGGACCAGACCGACGGCCACACGCGCGGTTGGGATCTAGCCCGTGACCAGCGGCGAACCACAATCGAGAATGGCGACTTCGTGCATCTGCAGCCAGTGGTCGGTCCGATGTTGCGAGCGCGCGTTTGGCTCGACCGCGTCCACGACGGCCTGATCGATCACGAGTCCTATGGTGGCGTGGTGATCGGCTTCCCCGGCCAGCCCGATGCTGGCCCGGAGTTCGACGGCTTTTTCCTGGGCGAACACATCACCTTCGCCGAGCGCAATGTGGTTCATGTGGAACAACGCGTGCCGAGCGCGCCGGCGTCTGCTGGCGAATAACAGTAGGCCTGACGAGCGGCGATTTTATGCACGCCGGCAGCCAGCCGGTCGATCTACCGGTTTGCCCTCAATAGGTGCCTTGCGCGGATTGAAGCAGGGTGGCGATCATCGCAGATGTACCCAGCCATCACAGTCCTTGCGAAGGTGTTGGACTCATGGGTGCGGCGAGCGGGCAGTCAGCAGGGAAGGGCGCATTCAATCAACAACCAGTGGTGCAATTGAGATCGCCACCACAGTTTTGGATGTGATCTAAGCGGCTGGCCGGGCAAGTAGAAAGATCAAGTTCACGACGCTCAAGCACCGGCTTGCACCAATCGCATACGAGTTTGTTGTTTTCAGGGCGACAATTGCCGCAACTCTCTATGTAGCTCCCCCCAGGAAGCGCGGTGTACTCCGTCTTTGCAGGCGCGTTCAGGCAATATGCTTTCCAATCATCGAGTGGTTGAGCTTGATAGCAGAGATTTTGGGCTGCCAAAAAGGCTTCACCCTGGGACTCGCCGATGCCCTTATATGTGCCAGGTCCTGGCCCGATTTGCCAAGTGACTGTTGCTTGCCAACGTGCAAACGCGAAGCTGGGCCCAGCAATCAGGATGAACATGATTGTGATTCGAAGAATTTTTTGATAACTCATGCGCCACCTCGCGAATGCCCTGCCCCGTCTAGACAAATATACAGCGGTCAAATGATTCCCCCTCTTCGGTCCAACGAGGAACCAAGCTGAGACTGGCTTTGATGTCCGTGAGCGTGCGGCGTGCCGTGAGCGCCTGGGGTACAAAGATCATCTAAGAAGGCCGGTAGAGTCGCCATACTCCATTTTTGGTATGCACGTTTCAGAGGCTTCGTATCCTCCATATCTGCCGTCAGACTCCCCTTGCGAAATGTCCTGCCTGTGGATCTGGGAACATTCATCACCGCATCGAATGAATGCGGAAGACTGGTTGCCCCACAGTTATTGGGCTGGGACGACAGTGGGGTCGATTTGATACCCTTCACGACGTAGCAGGGCGATTAGGCCCTGGGGGCCAGGAAGGTGACCAGCGCCCACGGCAACTACCGCGTTGCCCTCGTCGAGGTATCTGCGAAGCGGCGCGATCCACTCCAAATTGCGCTCAACCAGCATGAGGCGATTGTGTTCCTCAGCGTCTTCGGGATAACGCGGACGTCCTTGCGTTGCCGACAGGACCTCGGCATAGTCGCCCCTGTTAAGCGCTTGGACCACCATTCGGAACCGATCATCAACATCGGGGGCGAACGCGTCTGCGAGCGCGGATTCGTAATAACGTGGGGGTACGGCCTTACGGCGCCGGTCCATGTCCACTTGCGTTTCCAGTATGTCAGTGGGGATACCGCGGGCTGTGGCTGCTTGGGCCAGGATCTCGTCCCGCGAACTGCCCCATTCAGGACCGCATCTAAGATAGGCAAATCCCGAGACCGCCCGTGCAGTTCTGTGTGCCAGGAACATCTCGAACATCTCTGGCGTCATTGACGGCACTAGGCACTGTACGCCGTGTAAGAGTCGATTTGTTTGCTCCTCCGTAAGATGTGCCGCCCAAGGCGCGCGCTTAAACCCGAGACCCGCGGTAAAAGCTTGGTACGCCTCTGGATCGAGTAATTCGGAAAGCGAAGGCGCCTTCGGCTGGGGGCCTTGGGTGACAGACCCTTCAACCACCAACCGCTTGCGCCCATTCAGCAGTGTGGGGGCGGGCTGCACAAGACCCGGATACGGGACATGCAGGGTTCCGATCATGATGCTCGTTTGGCCGTTCGGCGCCGTTACCTTAAGCGCCGGCACGCCCTCAGCCAACGCCGTCGCCGCGCTGCACAAGGTTAGGAGAGAGGTCAGGAAGATTTTGCGGAAAGACATATGTGCCGGTCTATTGGGAATCGTGGAGCATTGCATTCATCAGTGTTCTCAGACGTAGCGCTCGGTCTGTAGTGAGGCGGCGGCTGAAACGTCTAGTGGTGTCTTTTCCCCAATTGGCGAGCACATGCTGACGCCATGGACGCTGCGGCTTTCCCCGGCCGCCGGATGAGAAGAGCATCAACTCTACATCCTCGGCACGCAACGGTGCGTCGACGTGGTTCGCATTCAGAAGGACTGACAGCGCCTCAACTTCTGTGCAGTAGGCTTCGTAGATCTCTGAGGTGTTGCGCCTGGTGACGGTTCCGCTGCGACACATGTGAATGACCGGTTCACCCGCAAGGAGATTGAGCGACTTGGCAGTCCACTGATCGAGGATGTACCGATCCGCGCCGGCGGGACTTGGAGGCGCAAAAAAATAGAGGAGCTTGGTGAAGAACGCAACGCCGAGCCCAGGAATGCGCCCGAGAGCGCAGAATAGGGTGAAGGCCTCCGCCCGGTTGAGCCTTTCGCGTCGTAGGATTTCAAGATGTTGATAGATGGCAACTTGATTCCGGCGCCATGTATTCAGTGCCCTGACCCGTCCGGCGCGCGCAGCATCTTGACGCCCCCATGCCATGACGGCTAGGTAGCAGTCCAGAACATCCGCGTCGGACGTGCAAAAGGTCCTCAGGGCCGTTCTCGTCATGGGGGTCGCCGGAAGTTGGGGGCGCCACTCGCCTAGAACGTCGAAAGCCCAATCGCGCGGGAAAACCGGACTAAAGGCGCCCTGGTCCTCATAACGCGTTTGCATAAAGGAGCGGTGGTGAACGCTCTTGTAGTTGTCCGCCAGCACATCGATCATCACTGATTTAAAGCCTGATTTCCTTGCGAGGTCTGAATTCTAACCACCTTATTTGCACCTCTGGGAACGTGTATTGTCGACATTATGTTTGGCGAATTCGGGGGTGGCGCGTGCGCGTAATGTTCGCCACCGGGCGGCCGTTTCTTAGAGCTTGCATACGTCATTTTCGAGATGGGGCAAAATAGCTCGTTCATACCGCTAAAGGGGCAGAGGTGATCGAATCATTGCGTGACGAAAAGGCTTTCGTGGAGAAGCTTCAAGCTACCTTGAGCCCCACGCTTCCCATTCGTTCAATTGAATACCTTCGGGGGCGAGAGAAAGAGCTTGAGACGATCCGGCGAGCGCTCGTTATGCCTGGCCGGCATGCGTTCATTTTCGGTGACCGAGGGGTCGGAAAGAGTTCACTCGCGCACACTGCTGCCAACGTCTATCAGTCGGCGGACGGCGCCCCCATTACCGTGTCAGGATCAGCTGATGCGACGTTCACTTCGATCATCTCGAATGTCGCTTACCACGCTCTGGACCGGTCGCACGTGGACAAGGTTTCGACGAAATCCTCGGCGGGGTTTTCGTGGCGAGGCTTGTCGTTTAACTCAGTCGAAGAAGTGTCGCCCGTAGACCTGGCAGCCCACATCAAGACCATCGGAGATGCAGCTGGTCTGCTTGCGGAAATTGGTAAGCTGCATTCCCGCGAGCCAGTGATCGTCCTGGACGAGTTCGACACCATCGCAGACGTCTCCGAGCGCAACAAGTTTGCTGCCCTGCTGAAGACGATCGGCGATCAAGAAGTGCCGATCAAATTCATCTTCACGGGTGTAGGATCGTCGCTCGATGACTTATTGGGCGCGCATCAGTCCGCGTACCGGCAGCTCGCGACTGTTGAGCTGGCCAGGCTAGGTTGGGAGGGCAGGAAAGAGATCGCGATGGAGACGGCGCACGCCTTCGGGCTCGACCTCGACATCAATATGGCCTACCGCATAGGTATCGTGTCAGACGGCTATCCCTACTATATTCATTTGATCATGGAGAAGATGCTCTGGGATGCATTCACGTCCGAGGAGCTCGTCGAAGTCCTTGGTCCAAAGCACTATATCGCCGGTCTGCACGCGGCAACAGGTGACATCACCGCGGAGCTACGGCGTCCGTATCAGAAGGCAGTACTGTACCGCGACCGAGACTACGAATCGGTGGTGTGGGCCTCCGCCGATGGCGACGATCTGCAGGCTGACATCGCGATGATGTACGTGTCGTACGAAATGATTTGCCAGAAGCGCATGGAGCCGGTGACGCTATCTCGCGCGAAGTTCGGCGAGCGCTTGCGTCAGCTCAAGCAGCCTAGCTTCGGCTCCATCTTGAAGTCGATGGATGGTCGCGCCGGCTGGTACACGTATAACGAAAAGATGCTGCGCGGCTACGTTAGGATGCAGGCCGAAGCGAGTGGTGTTGAGTTGAACGGCGAGCGCGCCGCGCCCAAGCAGCAGATTCACGTGCCGATGAACGCACGCAACGGATACCGGGGGCGGTCTACGATTCCGGCAGGCGTGAGGCTCAAGGGGGAAGGTGGAGAAGAGGAGCCTCGGCGGTGAACCGCCTACGGACGGGAACCGAGGTATGGTGTCTGAACATCGAACGTCTTTTTCCCTTTCAGGCCTTGCACGCCAAAGCTCATCATCCCGCTCGCGCGAGGTGGATGCGGCAAGCAAACGAGACTGTTGACCGTCGAAAGACGTTGAGCCCAAAGGAAACTGATGCAAGCTGAATTTAAGATTATGCGTCTACGCGACGCGCTCGAATTGCTACCCGGCGTCAAGCCGCTTTCAGCTATGAAGCTGATTGGGAAGTGGATTGAAGACGCGCTGGCTCCTTGTTGTGAGCCCGGCTACGATCCGGACGGCGAGCCGCTTGCTGTAGACGTCGGCGGCAAGAAGATTCTCCTCGCGGCGCTGGAGGAAGTGAAGCAAGAGGAGTATTACTCCGCTCACAAGACGAGTCCTCAGGGCGCTCAGCTTCTCTTGAGTCTGTATGCAGACAGAGCGTTGCCAATGAAACGTCCGTCTGGCGAGCCTGCAGAAACGCTTGTTGCCTATGCCGCGGACGGTCGAGGGTTCCATGAGTTGCATGAGGCCGAGCGTATCCGCGCGCGGATAATGCGAGAGGCAAAGGAGGCGCTGCTGTCGGATCCGGCCGCCATATCGCCCGATGCTTTGACGCCCGATCTCGTGAACGAATTCTTCTTCTTTCACGGGAAGAACAAGATGGGGCATGCCACTATGATGATCGGCAGCGTCGAGGTGTCGCGCACTGTACTGCAATACAAGAGCAATTCCGGCG
The DNA here is from genome assembly GCF_059760815.1 of Achromobacter sp. 1012554356. Lineage (NCBI taxonomy): Bacteria > Pseudomonadati > Pseudomonadota > Betaproteobacteria > Burkholderiales > Alcaligenaceae > Achromobacter > Achromobacter sp. 1012554356. The sequence continues at coordinate 6,894 of NZ_JCBANC010000002.1, forward strand.
CCACGAAGGGCTATTCCATCGAACTCCGATGGAAAGGACCCGATGGCGCTGAAGTCGTCCATGAGCAAAGTACGCCATACAAGTCGAACAGACGGAACGATGCAGAAAGGAATTGGGGCCTTCCGGAGTAGTCGTCTTCCAAACACGCTTGGCCGCGCCGTGACGCATCCGCTACGCCAGCGCTCTTACGAAAGCAGACGGGCGATCCGATAGTCAACTCTGTTGGATGAAGAAGACTGATACGAGGCGCCGCCTCCAGGAGGTGGAGGGCACACCCGTTTCTAAGTTCTGAAGCGGTGAAGACTCCTCTTCATATGGTTCATGGGGGTCGTGCTCTGCTGCGAATTTTTCGTAAGCAGCCTTCACGCGCAGCCACGCTTCAGGCCCCATGAGTTTGCGCCCCAGCTTTCTGTTAAGTACCACGTACTGCATGATGACTGCAGGCAGTCGGTGCAAGACCGACTTCGGAATTTTCGACATCGGCGTGTACAGCAGCACTTCCAGGCTGTCGTGGAGAACCTGTTGATCTTCGGTCTTCTGCAGCAGGAAGAAACCTTCGCCGGCTACGTGCTTTCCGACGCATTCCCGAATTTTGTCAATGGTGTACACCGACACGGAATCGTCTGCGATGACATTGAGTAGTTGAGCCTCGAGAATGTCCGCTCTGAATTCATGCGGCCGGACGCGGTCGAGAAGGGCGGGAGAGCTAGTGGACATCGAATCCTCCGGAAGGCTATAGACCTTCAGGATGCTATCAACGCTTAAGCACTGAACTCAAAGTAAAACGCGACCATTCGGAATGGTTGACGGCCAGGGCGCGCATCCTGACTCGGAGGATGCCTACGCCTGGCGGATACCCCGCAGATTGACATGAAGACGGTCAAACGAATAGCCCGAATCCGTTTCAACAACCCCCAATTCCAGGGCCTGCGTGGTGTCGCAGCGCGTGGCCGGGATCAACGCTCGGATATCGAGGGTCACGCGAAAAAAAAGCTTCTCGCTTTGGCCGAAGCTTCTCGGATCGTATTCGGCGACCACAGCGTCGAAGGCCAGCTCGGTCTCCGACACCTCGACAGCCAGGGCATGCTGGGTGGATATGAAATTCTCTGCCCGGTGGTGTCCCGAAAAGAAGTCGATCACCGCCATGTGGCGGTTCAAATCAGCGGGCAGGGGACGCGGGATATTGAGCTTCTGAGCCATCAGATCCCGTCGGTACCCTATAACCAAGGGATTAGCCTCCTCAAATCCGAGCAAGCGCCAGAACTCGGAAGAGTCAAAGGTTGCTCGTACCAAGAGTAGGGGATTTGAACCTCGGGACGCTTCGTCGATAGCGTGGCTCGCGAATCGCCGTCCAATCCTTGGCGTCGATATCTGTTCTCGACTGTCGAAGTTCATTCAACTTGAGATTTGTTTCACTGAAGTTGGTGTGTAACAAATGTGTAGATCGAGGTGCCGTGCGGGGTGTGGCCAAGGAGCGCGGCAATCAGACCAAAAACGACTGAATTTGCGCGTCGCCGTTGCAAATGAGATCGGGTGCACTTTTGGTTCACTGAAGTTGGCAAAGCGCGGAAGTTGTTCACTCAACTTGAAAATCGGGCGAAATAGTTCATTGAACATGGGAATGTGAGCGTCCGCGGCAAGCGCGCGCCCCTGTCCTGCGCAGAGAATGCGCAACCCGCGTCGTTCAGAGGCCAGCGGATCGCTGTTTCCCTTCAACTTATTGCGGAAGCGGCAGGTACGCTGAGCGGATTGGCTGGCAGGGTTCACATGGCAGGCATGAGGGTTGGGCAAGCCAGCAGCACGCCCAATACGATCGCCGGCTAGAGGATCGGTGGATTGCGACACACACGCGTATGCGAAAGCTCGCGCTACCTCGAATCCGTCCTAGTGATCGACGCATCGATGTGTTGCTGCGCCCCGATGTGCGTAATGGACAAGTCTTGGCCGAGTTCATGGCTTTTTCGAGGGACCGGGGCCTGAGGATCGGTCTTTTCACCAAGGCGCTGGCGCGCATGTCTCGAAGGCGAAGAGCGTTGACCGTCGCAACTGGCCCACTCGCTCTCCGAAGGGGTATCCGGGCCGAGGCTGCATGTGCGAACATGAGCCAATGGGCGAAGGGCTAGGTAAACAATTCTTGATAGACGAGATCGGAGGTATCTTCCTCGGTCATCGTAGTCACGGCGATATCTACTCGCCGCTGCCGCAGCAACTGCAGCGCCTCGCTGGCGATGGGATCGTAGATCTCAACCCAGATCTGCGGGTAGCATGCGCGCGAGGCTCTCAATTAACAACGGAATCAGCGAAGCCGCGAGTGTGGGCTTAGCTGCGACGGCTACGCGATTGTTGCAACCACGTAGCCGCTGGTCCAATTCCAGCATGCCTTCTTCATGCGTCGCAGTAATCTTGCGCGCGATCTCCAGAATGTCCAGGCCTTCGCGCGAAAGACGCACCATGCGGGTCGTGCGCTCGAAGAGTTGGACGCCCAGGGTCTCTTCTGCTTCCTTTAGCAGTTTGCTGAGCGTGGGTTGAGTGACGTGCAGTATCTCGGCCGTTCTATGGAAGCTTAACGTTTCGGCCAGGAGAACGAAGATTCGTAATTGTCTCGTGGTCTGTTTCATTCTTTTTGTCTATCAATCCCGTTCAAATCGGAACTTAGCCCCAGGGCCTCGCTGGCTTAGCCTTGCTTCACGATCTTTCTCTGAAGCCGGGATATTTCGTCTTGATGGCACGGTAGCTCTGGTGACCGGTTGCGGGACGTTGGACGAGGGTTGGGCAACGGAAAAGCGGCCGCGGCAATGCTTGGGAGGCAAGGTGCCGCGATTTTTGATTGCGACCTGAACATCGACGCGGCACGACAGTCGGTCCAGGCCGTCGCCGCCGAAGGCGGCAGGGTCACGGTACAGCAGTGCGATGTCACGGATGGGCGCCAGGTGGCGGAGCTAGTGCGGGCGTGCATGCAGACTTACGGCCGCATCGACGTGCGGGTCAACAACGTGGGCCGCTCGGAACCTGGCGATCCCGTCTCCATGTCCGAAGATCTTTGGCACGATCAACAAGAGGCGGCCGGCAAGACGACTACTAATTTTCAAGTGGGGAAAAGCGTCTATTGATATGTGGCGGTGAAATGCCGCGCACTGCGACGAGGATGCCCTGATGAGAATTTTCAAGATGCTCTTGGCCGCGGCGCGCGGCTTGCTGCTGGCGGCGGCACTGGCCAGCCTGGCCTATGGCGCGGCCAGCATTTTTCTGCTGTCTGCCATCAACGATGCGCTGCGCTCGCTGCCGGATGGGGTAGCGCGCGGCGTCGCGATGTTCGCGGCTCTGGCGTTGGTGATGGTGCTGGCGCAGACGACCGCCAGCGTTCTCTTCATGCGGCTGAGCCAGCGCACGCAGGCCAATCTGCGCTGGTACATCTTCCACCGGCTGACCAGTGCGCCGTTTCGGCGGGTGGAAGAAGTGGGCGAAGGGCGTGTGCAGGCGCTGCTGGCGGACGATACGGCCAATGTGTCTGCCTTTTTCGTGGGCATGCCGGTGTTGATCGGCAACACGGTGACGGTGCTGGGCGGTTTGTCGTATCTGGCGTGGCTGTCGCCTCGAACGTTCCTGATCGCGTGCGCCGTGCTGGCCGTCGGCGTGGCCGGCTATCTCTTGAACCACCGGAAGGTGCTGCGCTATCTGCGGCAGGCCGGGGATGATCAGGACCGCCTGTTCCGGCGCTTCCAGTCGATGTCGGCCGGCGGCAAGGAGCTCAAGCTCAACCGCGACAAGTGCGCCACGTTCGAGCAGGAGACGGCTAGCGCCATCGAGGCCGTGCGGTACAACCGCGCCATGGCGCTGTCGCTGTTCTCGGTGTCGGCAAGCTGGGGACGGTTTATGTTTTTCGTGCTGATCGGCTTCACGGTGTTCTATCCGACGTATGCGGGCGCGTTCGAGCCGACAGTGGCGACGGGATACGTGCTGGTGTTTCTGTACATCATGGCGCCGCTGGAAAACCTGCTGAACAATATTCCTCTTTTCAACAACGCCAAGATATCCGCGGCGCGCATCGAGAAGCTGGCTGACGAATTGGTCAACACAGAATCGCAGGCGCATCGCGACTGGCCGGCCAGCGAAGTCCGGCTGACGACTGTCACGCACACCTATTTCCGGGAAAGAGAGGAATATCTCTTCACGCTAGGACCGGTCAATTTGCGACTGCAGGCGGGAGAGGTCGTTTTTCTGGTGGGTGGCAACGGGTCGGGCAAGACGACGCTGGCCAAGCTGCTGGTCGGTCTGTATGTGCCCGAGGGCGGTCAGGTCGCGATGGATGGGGTGCCCATCGACGACGGCAATCGGGATGCCTATCGGCAGTGCTTTTCCGCGGTGTTCTCCGACTTCCATCTGTTCGACACGCTGATCGGCCTGCCGCCCGAAGGGCTGGACGCCAAGGCCAACGAGTGGCTGCGAAAGCTGCACTTGGACCACAAAGTGACCGTAAGCGGGGGCGCGTTCTCGACACGCGCGCTGTCCCAGGGCCAGCGCAAACGGCTTGCATTGGTGGCCGCGTGCCTGGAAGACCGCCCGTTTCTCTTGTTCGACGAATGGGCCGCAGATCAGGACCCGACGTTCAAGGAAGTCTTTTATCGCGATGTGCTCGCCGAGCTGCGCGCGCGCGGCAAGGGCGTCGTCGTGATCTCGCACGACGACCGGTATTTCACGTTGGGCGACCGCATCATCCGGATGGAGAACGGGCAGATCGTGCAAAGCGCGGAGATGGCCGGCAAGGCGCCGGAGCGGGCGCCGACGGAGGCGGCGCTGCTGGGCGAGCTCAGCGTTTGAGCCGCAGGCGGCAGTGAGTCAGCGCGTCTTTGATCATGAAGTTGACCAACGTGGGAGATACGCCCAGCTGCCGGGCAACTTCCTTTTGGGCCACCAAGTCGACAGCCTAATCGGAGCGCTTAAGGACAGTCTAAAAAAGCAAGACAAGATCACCATCAAGAAAGTGGTAAAGGCCGGATCTTTCGCCAAGCACACCATCTTGCGGCCCAATGCTCTGCACCCTGCCGACGTCGACGTTGTTTTCTACATTAGCGGCCAGAAAGTCGATGAAGAGACCTTCGCGACTCTCAGCCAGAAAATCTACGACGCCCTGATTAAGCTGTATCCAAACAAGTCGGTCGAAGACTTTGAAATTCAGCGCAAGGCCGCAAAGGTCACCTTTGTGGGTACAGGGCTTGAGGTCGATATCGTCCCGGTGATCGAAAATCCTAAAAAGGAAGGTTACGGCTGGCAGTTCGACCGGATTGACGGCTCGAAAACCGAAACCTGCGCGCCGTGCCAGGTGAACTTCGTCAAGGTTCGGAAGGGCGAAGATCCGGACTTTCGCACATTGGTGCGCTTGGCCAAGCGTTGGCGTACATCGAAGGAGGTGCCGCTCAAATCTTTCCACATCGAGTTGATCATGGCTTACGTCCTTGAGCTTAAAGGGACGACCGGCTCGTTGGAAAGGCGTTTCCGTGACTTTCTCCTTTACATCGCCGAGTCAGGACTCAAGGACGTCATCAAGTTTCCTGAGAACGGGCGGGTTCTCGACTTCAAAGATGCGGTCGTAATCATCGATCCGGTATGCGACACGAACAATGTGGCCAGCCGAATCACTGAAGACGAGCGCAAGGAGATCATCAAGCTCGCCGATGAGTCATGGGCAACCGCGCATTTCGCATCGGAGGAGGACGACCTCGAAATTTGGAAAGAGCTGTTCGGTAAGAGCTTCAAAGTTGAGGATGCAGCATGAGCTACAGCGCTACTCAATCCACCACCTACACCACCACTGACATCGAAGCGGTCATGCGGCGGATAACCGCCGATCTGGTGATGAACGCGTCCAGCAGCGAAGCTGTGTCTGAGGCGAAAGCGAGACAGTGGGCCAATGACATTGAGCTACTGGCCAAAAATGGCTACCTCAAGTTTGCGGATCTCACTTTGCTTAGTCATGGAGTCGAGCAGAAGGCCACCCGGTTCTATGTCAATGAGTCTGGTTCTTTGGCTAACCAGCGCCCAGGTGATGCGCGATGGCCGAAGGTTCAGGGGGCGCATCTGCGCATCGTTCTGTCTTACAACGATAGCTATACCGCGCAAGCGCGCGAGAGAATGTCTGGAAAGTTGAAAGAAAACTGGACGATTTCTCACGACGACATTAGCCACTCTCAGCTAACCCAGGCGGGCGGTCGTGAATACTCTAGCAACGGTTATGGCATGGAACGAAAGGACTATATTCGATGAGCAACAGCACTGTATTTGACTCGGCCATTGAACTGCCGGAAGCTCAACTGACCGCGCGCGAGAAAGTGTTGCTCGGGTTTTCGGATCGCTACGAGCGTGTGCAAAGCCAACTTCAACTGTTGTTAAATCAGAGCCAATTGTCCGAGTGGAGCAGAGTGCACCATAAACGTGTGTTGCCAATTTGCACTCTGGTTGCCGATCAGTACCCCCTCGTGATCTTTCATGGCGACGTCGGTACTGGGAAGACAGCGACGGTGGAGTGCATTGCTAACCGCATCGTGCGAGACTCACATGCTGAGGACTCGGTGCTGTTTAAACTGAGCAACAGAGTCCGTGGCTCCGGCAAGGTCGGAGAGATGGGCACTCTTTTGACCCAAGCCTTTGCGGAGGTTGTAGAGGCAGCTGGCAAAAAACGCAGAGCGATTCTCATCATCGATGAAGGTGACTCGATCGCGGCTTCCAGGTCGCAGAGTCAGAGCCATCACGAAGATAAGGTGGCTGTGAACACCTTGATCCAAGGCGTGGATGACTTGCGCAAGTACGGCGGTCGGATCGTGGTGATTCTATGCACGAATCGGCTTTCAGTCTTGGACGCGGCACTTCGCCGTCGCGCAGCCATCGTTGAAGAGTTCACACGACCAGACGCTGTTGCTCGGAAAGAGCTTTTCAGCATGGATCTGGCGGGCATGGATCTCACAGACAACCAATTGAACGACTTGACCACTGTCACTGGAGAGCGCAACGGTCTGCCAGCATGGACATATTCCGATATTCGGACTCGCTTGTACCCTACGGCGATGGCGAAAGCCTTCCCTAACCGTCCGCTTAGTTTCAAAGATCTGACCGACTCGATTCTGGCGATGAGGCCATCCCCAGTCATGGAGGATAAATGAGCAGCAATTCGTTTGATCGACTCGGAAGGCTCCGCTCACGCTCCGCTGCGGCTGCATAGTGATCGTTGTAGCGGTATGGTTCCGGGTAGCGAAACTGCGGCTGCCATCTAGGCACCAGCTCAAACGGAGTGCTTATGAAAGACGAAAAGGAAGTTTTCGTATCGGTCGACATCGAGGCATCGGGGCCGATTCCTGGGAAGTACAGCATGCTGTCAATTGGCGCATGCTTGGCGTCGAACCCGGCTGAGCAGTTCTCTTGCTTGATTAAGCCCATCTCGCAAGAGTTCGTGCCTGCGGCCTTGGAGGTGACCGGGTTGTCACTTGAGAGACTTCGTGAGGAGGGCCTAGATCCACGCGAGGCGATGGTGCAATTCAATGCATGGGTGGAGTCCGTTGCTAGTGCTGCCCAGACCGTAGTGTTCGTAGGATTCAACGCGTCCTTCGACTGGAGCTTCGTGAATTACTACTTCCATCTATTCTTGGGCGAGAACCCTTTCGGTATTGCAGCACTCGACATCAAGTCGATGTACTTCGGAGCCTCCGACTGCGCTTGGAAATCGACTCGCTCTAGCGAGATTGAGAAGGTTGTGAACCCTGAAAGCTCCGGCAACCATGACGCCCTGGATGACGCCGTTTACCAGGCAGAGCTCTTCAACTTGATTCGTGAAAAACTGGTTTTTGGTAGGTGTTGACCGATCTTTTGATGAGAAGGGTGTGTGGCTACGAAAGCTGAGTTTCGTAATTTCGTGTTTGGCCAGATGTTCGTGGTAAGGGCGACCGGAGCGCTTCAAGCAACGAAGACTTCGGCTGTCGACCAGTGCGGTCGCTCACGTATTGTTTACGAGTGGCTGGAAAGCAGCGTGGGAGATCTTAAGCCTTGCAGAACTCGAAGCTCGAAAGCGGTCGTTCGATGCTCAGGTTGAACCGTGGACTGAGGCTTGCCGAGCCTCCTCGAGGCCCTGGGCAATTTACAGTGGTTAACGCTTGAAGACGTATTGGCGCCGAGAGAGGCTTTCTGTACGCGCATAGAGCATGGCGAGGTTGGAGACTTGGTTTGAAAACGTGGCGACTTCAACCGCGTTCATTCGCCGATATGACCTGAGTGAGTACCCGCGGCTCATTCAAATGAAGGGCCGCTTGAAGATGTCATCAAAAGAAGAGGGTGCAGGTACTTTGACCGGACGGGCCTTAGTGGACTTTCGCGCAGCGGTCTTTACAGCAGCTTTGCCAACATCGCCGACAACCAGCAGCCGAACGCCGCGCCGCTGGAAAATTGCGGCCATTGAGACGAACGCATGATTGACAGTCGCTTTGGGTCCGGGACTGCCAGGTTTGGTGGCTTGGAGCTTGGCCACGTCGATGCCAGGCTGGACCAGGATTACTTCGAAGGTCACGTCCATGCCTGGCTTAAGCAAGTCTTCAGCAATGCGCTTTGATTTATTCACAGCTGGGGTCAGCTTCATCCGGTTGAGCTTGCGCTCGCGAAAACGCACCAACAAGGCCTCAGGCGTCAGAATCTGAGACGTTCGTAGCGCCTGAGACCAAAGTTCCGCAACATCCTCAGATCTAATCCCGGGCGGGCTGAGCGTCCGCTTGCAAAGGTAGAACTGGATCAATGCGGTATTGGCGGACGTCTTCTTGCCAGCAATGAAGTCCGCCATCTCGTACGAATCGTCGTCGCAGACTACGAAGTCCAGCTTCTGCTTCGACACGAGTGCCATCAACTCCTGAGCAACCAGCTTGAAGATCGAATTATCTGTGTCATCCGCTGGGTCGTAGTCAGTCGGCTTCACGTGCGCTGGCGCGCCAGGCGCTCGCTTCGTTTTGGAAGGTTCAAAGTTCGCTGGCTTCTCGATGTTCGTATTGCACTTGGACCAGTCGGCCACAAACAGAGTGCCCTTGAGGAACTCGAAGCTCATCCCCGACAGGGGCGGCGCATGCTGCATACCTTGGACTGTTGAGCCGTCCTGCAGATAGAGCAGAGGCGGGTCCATCTTGAGGTGCTGACACAGCGTTGTCCGACCCACGCCACCGAGCATTTCAACCTCGAGTTCAGGCGATACTTCAAACATGCTCGAACTGTCGGTCTGCTCGATTAACTCATCTACCGCGAGAGTTCCGCCCGCTTCCAGCTGAGCGGTACCCTGCAGTCGGAAGGTGATTTTGCCGTCGGCAGGGATGGTCTGGATTGAGGTGATGCAGGCGTCTGAGAGTGTCATCTCCCATGGTGTAGAGCCTCCGCCGAACAGCTTTAGTTGGCGTTCAATGCTCTGACTACCCCAGACGCCGAGCAGGCCAGCTGCCTTGGTCAGCGACCCGATGTTCAAAAGCTCAGTCGCGGGAAGTCGCTCGAGTGCTGTCGGACGAGGCTTGGATCCGGAGGTCACCAGCTCTGCGAGGTTCTGCAGCCACGTCGAGCACAGCTCGCGTGGCGTGGTCGTGCCAGCCGCCCATACAACGCCGCTGCTGCTCACACCCAAAACCTCAGTGTCCACCGCGCCGTTGACGGTCGTGAACAGCTTACCCATGAGGTGACCCTGGTTGAACCCCCGAGCCGTCTCCCCGTCCAGGGCGACCTCGACTTCGTTGCCGGTGATGATGCGGTAGCGCTCGACGAGAGGCGAGGGAAGCCGAGAACGCAGCCCAACGTTGTAGTAGCTGACTCGGTCAGGCTTGGAGTACGCAGACTTCAGGTCTTTGAGAGCGACGGGGCGCAGCTTGTGTGACTTCTCGATCTCCTTCACCAGATCGTGGGCGCACGGACGGTGCTCACTCGATGCAGAAATGAAAATAATGCGCCGTTTGACCTCGGTGGAAACGTTCGGAGCGTAGGCAAGCAGAAGCCCATGCCTGACGGAAAGCGTGTCCAGGTCGCCCAGCCATCGTTGAGGGTCTGGGGTCCGAATGACGCCAACCCACATCTCGCCCATCGGGAGCGATTCTGTGTGAGACCCAATCACCTCGACTTTGCCGAATACGGCTGGAGCCGACGGGAAGACTATGGGTGCTGCCTTCGCCCTCGGTTTGTTGTCAACCGCCAGCACCAAGGCATGTCTGCCGAGCTGGAGCTCATCCATGGCGGCTTGCAACTGGCCGGAGGGGATCTCGCCGTCCTCTATAGACGTAAGCAGCTCGCTTCTCAGTTCCTCGCGAAGAACCGCGCTGCGAAGGGCGTCACTGACATCCCTCAGGCGTGACATCTGCGGGTTACTGGCGAGCTCCAGAGGCATGTCGCTTTCACACACGACGATGTCGCTACGGCCGGACACGGAGCGGGTTACCCGCCCAGCCACTTGGACGAAGTGACTGAAGTCAGCGATGCGGTCATGAACAGCTAGGACGCAAATATTGTCTTGGTCGAAACCCTCTGCCAGCATCTCGACTGAGATCAGAATAGAGTAGTCCCGCTTCTGAAGTAGACCCAAAGCAGTGCAGCGTTCAGCCTGACTTAGCTTTGAATGAAGGGCCAATACGCCCTTCGGATGTCCTGTCAGCAGCGCCTGATAGGTTGCTTGCAGTTGCTGAGCCCGCGCGACGGTGTTGCACTTGATCAGCGCTGCCGCGTCCGGGTGGTCCATTCGCAGTTGCGAAACGAGTTTAATGCAGGCTTTTGCGACCAACTCGTCCTTGCGCTGATCTGCCTTCTGGGCGGACTCTGTGCCCTTAGGGGTGAAAGGTAGGCGGTGAATCTTTGCGTCGGCTACTGCGCTCTCATCGACCGCATCGGCTAGCGCGTAGCTGAAGACCATCCTGCCTGCAAGCTGCTGGAGATCTCGCCGAAATGGCGTCGCAGTGAAGAGGATGACCCTGGCGCCCGGGTTCTTCGCGATGATTTCGGACCATGTCTTCGCAGGCTGGTGGTGCCCTTCGTCAATCAAGATGAGCTTGACGGCGTCTCCGCTTGACACCACGCAAGCCGCGCTGCTCGCTGGAGAGTAATTGGCAAGTGAGGTCGGAGTCGAAACCACCACCTTCGTCCCGCTAGGCGGAATGCTGGCGTCGGTAAGCCCCTTCTTGAGGTGTACCTGGGGTGGTGATGCTCCCTTTAATGGCGCGCGGGCTCCCGTGATTTCGCGCGCGATGGCTCCACTTGGAGGGTGGATCTCAACTGGGTGCTCCCCGTACAGCGCCTGAAAGTTCTCGACTAGCTGTTCCCGCAAGACATCTTTCCCGCAGACAACCCAGGTCTGCCCGTTGTCACTAAAAAGCTGCTGAGCGAGAAGCATCACGAGGGTCTTGCCGTAGCCCGTCGGAAGATGGACTTGCGCCACGGTATTCCGGTGCACCCCAAGGAAGTGGGACTGGAGGGCGAGGAGCGCTCCCAGCTGCCCTGGCCTAAGCTTGTTCTGGTTCTTAAGGATTTCAGTAAGCATTGAGGAAAGGCTCCGTCACTGCGGCGCAGTGGAAGATTTTTTGCGGTCATGCGTCCCCATCAACTACGACGGTCGCATGCCGCGTCGACAGCTTGAGCTGCTATGGGGTTTGGACGAGCACACGCACGAATGTCTTGCCATCCGCTCCCCGTATTCGATCCTGGTGCTCTCCAGGCTGATGCACATCTAGTGCAGGCCGGAGAACATCAGAGGCGACAACGGGCCAGAGTTCACCGCCCGCTCGGTCATGCACTGGCCGGATGAGGAGGGCATCAGGCCGGCATTCATCGCGCCGGGCAAGCCCTGGCAGAACGGCTTCGTCGAGAGCTTCAGCAGCAAGCTGCGCGACGAACCGCTCAACCGGGAATGGTTCCGCTCTCTGGCCGAAACTAATGTGCTACTTGAGACTTGGTGCCAGTTCTGCAACGAGCGCCGGCCGCACAGCGACTAACTGCTGCAACTCATCGAGTGGGACAACTAAACGGCCGTTTCCAGCCTGAGCGGGCATTCAACCAAAATTTTCAGGTGACCGCTTATAACCGAAAGCAGCCAGTTTGCAACCAGCAGCTTTCGGCTACGTGCAACCAACCGTGTTGTTATTTGATTAGTCACCTACTCTGCATGTAGTCGAACAGTTCCTCAACAAATCTCTTCTGGATTTTCAGGCAGACAGCGTCAGAACGACCCGAATCGGAAAGTAATAAGCTCTCGACGGAGTACTGATACTTTTCCGAATTTCCAGAAAGTTGCTCCATGGCGTCAGACACAGCAGCGACAGAGCAGGCTATTTGACGCCTGCCCTCTTCCGTCGTTGCGCTCCAAGAGAGCTTTGGCGAGAAGCGTAGTGTCGTATGGCAGCCGACAACACGCTCCAACTCCTGACGGAGTCGCGGCTTACGTTGCTCGGACAACATTTGTGGGCTGGGCGCGTACCATTTCCATTCATCAACGTTCACGCCAGTCAACGGATTGAGAAGCGGCTGAAAGCGCTCGTTCGGACGGGTCTTCATTACCCGAGTAGCACTATTCATATCAGTAAATATCCGCATACCCTTCCCCTCGGCCTCATATGTTGCTGCACGAGTCACGGCATCTCCAACGATGAATGCTCCCAACGATTTATTCGACTTACTCGGCTCGTGGATGTCGCCAAAGGCGAGGCCGCCGCGACACAGGAGCCCCTTCAACGCAGCCTCATACATAAGATAACGTCCGGCATCGGCAATTTTCCCCACATCAGCGGCCCATAAGAACGCGCAATCTGACAACTGAGCGACTCTCACGCCAGGAAATTCCTTGTTTGTCTGCACAAGTGCTTTGCGGAATTCGATTAATATTTTTGCGGCAAGTAGTTGGTGGGGGTACTTTCCTTTTGGGTCTATTTTCCATGGCGCTAACTCTGCGCTACCTAGCGTAAGTTTCCCCCTAGTTAAGGCATTGAAACCCAGCATGTCGATGAACAAAACCGCTCCCTCGAAGCTCCGCAATTGCATCTCCTTGATTTCAGCGGCACACAATATCAGATGTTCCAGCTTGGGTATACTTAGAAAATTGTATGATTGGGAGGAGCTATGGCGCATAATATTGATGTAATTGGAGGGCTCGATCCAGAGTCCTCTATTCTCTTCTTAGGCTCTGGGTTTAGCCTCGGCGCGAGCAATATCGCGAATGGGACCCCGCCCAACGGCAGGGGGTTGCGTCGCCACTTTATCGAGCAACTCAACCTCCCAGCGGAAACTGACTACGATTTACAAATCCTCAGCGAGGAATTTGCCGAGCATGATTCTGGCAAGCTTCGAGATGAGCTCTATAGGATTTTCCGGCTGACTGGGCTGACTGCTGGCCAAACAGCAGTGTTGAATGAGCCTTGGCGACGCATTTACTCGACAAACTACGACGACGCGGTCGAGTTGCATCGGTTAAAAAATAAATTACCGCCGAATGCGTACGATGTCTCGGAGCCAGTTCCGAACAAACTGCCTCACGGCGCAGTAGTGCACCTTCATGGCAGCATCCGACTGATCACGTCTGAAAATGTGATGAAAAGTCTGGTTCTTGGCGAAGGATCTTACGTCAACCAGTATGTCGTGAAATCGCGCTGGTACGATCAATTTCAGCGCGATCTGGCATTCGCAAGCGCATTATATATAGTTGGATACAGTCTGGCCGATTATCATATCGCCGGCTTGCTGATGGCCAATCCTAAGCTTGCCGAGCGAACTGTCTTCATTCAAGGACCCACCGTCGACGAAACATTCTTACGACGCACTGCGAAGTACGGACGCACGCTGTTTATAGGCACCGACGGCTTCGCCGAAATTCTTGCGTGCACTCCACGCTCAGTTGCCCCCTCACTGGATGATCTGCGTTCTTTTCGTTCGCTGTCACCCGTTCGTGATAAGAAGACAGTTGCTCGTCCGACTGCTACCGAGGTGTTCGATCTTCTAGTCTATGGCGATTTCGATCCTGGTCGCCTTGCTCGATCGCAACCCAGTGAAGAGTATGCAGTTGCTCGGGCGGATTCGGTGCGCGCTGCGGCGAATATTGTCGAGAGCAAGGCATCGCTCGTTGTAGATGGTCGCCTTGGTAACGGCAAATCAATTTTTCTTCACCTACTTGCGTTCGAGCTTTCTTCGAGAGGATGGATCTGTCTACAGCTCCAGTTTGGCCATCCGGACCTTCAGCGCGAGGTTGCGGCACTAGTCGAAGTCGATAAATTGGTCTTGTTTGTCGACCAATACTCGTCCGCGCAGGACAATTTGCGCGGTCTTCACGAGGCTCTTCCACAGGCTAAGTTCGTAGTGGAAGTCCGAACTGGGACGTTCGAGGTCCGCTTTCATGAGTTCGTAAAGCTTCTACCCAAGCCGTTTGACCGGGTGAGCCTTAATGGCCTCACAAGACCAGAGATGGCCGCGTTTGGCCGACTGTGTGAGAGAGCAGGGCTTCGTACGCCTAATCTCGATCATCGCGGTGACCTCCGCGACGTGTTGCTTGATCTTTTCGAAAATGCCGCAGTCCGCGATCGTGTGAAAGAGGCCCTAGCCCCCCTCTTTGAAAACAGGACTACTCGGCGAATTCTGACTATGACTATGCTGATCGCCACTCATCAAGGCTCCGTCAGTGCCTCATTCATGAGAAACGTAATCGGCGGGGATCCATTTATAGCGCTTAAACCGCTGGAGGATCTATCGCATGAGATTTTCGAGGCGTCAGCTGACGGTTTCAGGGCTCGATCGTCTATCTTCTCCTCGTTTGTGATCTCAGCATTCATCGCGCCAGAGGAGATCGCTGACGCAGTTGTAGAGGTGACACTGGCTGCGGCCCAGCGGCGAAGCGAGCGACCGTATCGAATTCTCATGTCGGACATGATGGCGTATTCGAGCTTACGTAGAACCTTGCGCGGCAAGGGAGATCTGGATACATTCATTCCCAGCATCTATGAACGCCTACGATACGACGAGCGGGTAAATGGGGAGCCACTCTTTTGGCTTCAGTATGCTATAGCGATGGCGGAAAAGCCTCGGCTCGACGCGGCCGACGAATTCATCACCACGGCCTACAGAAAGGCCGAAAAGCTTCCCGGTTTCCAAACCTACCAGATTGATACTCAGGCTTTCCGCATAGCTCTGATGCGAGCGATGGAGCAGAGGACGGGTCAGGCGATTTTCAACATTGATGCGATTCTTCTCGGGGTTGAGCGAATCGATGCAATGCTCGGCGACGGCAGCCATCGATTTTACGCTGTGAAAGTGCTTGAACACGTTCAGCCGTTTGTGACGGCACGGATTGGAGATTTGGTAAATGGAGAACGGACCGCCTTGCAGTTCTGGCTTTTAAAGGTGGAAAAGTCGCTCTCTTTGCTGCCAGATGACTTCAAGGCAGCAGCTGGTTCTGAGGTAGTCCGCAAGAGCGTCGAAGCGGCCGCCAAGATGTTTATCGACCCACATTAATCTTATGTAGTTCCGGTAAGCCTCATTTTTTCAATCGCCTCGCGCCGGACGCCCTTTACCGTACAGCCCCGCAAGAGGAAACGAATTTAAAGGGATTACAGGCTGGGTCGGAAGCACCCATTTACGTCTGATGAAAGCTGCCGTTCAGGTTGTCTTGCGCGCTGCGATCGAGCAAGTTTCCGGTTTGAGGCGTACAGCGGTCGTCTGGCCAGATAGTGGATCAATGTCCGGTATCGGCGGCAGCGGTCACAGACTTGCCGAAGCTCTGCGGCAGCAATAGCCAGAACCTGCCGTTCGCGGCCACGCATTGGACGACCGCTCCTGGCCGGGAGTCGTCGGCGCAGTTTTTGACTGTGCATTCAACTGGTCGTTGCAACACACTAGAGGCTGCGCAAGCAGAAGATGTGTTGCAACGACCGGTTGACTGCACAGCCGCTGGCGGACGCTCGTCAACCGCGTCTAGCTCACAGCCGTTGTAGGGTAGGACAGGCGCACTGGCATGTGGGCCTCGAGATGTGATGGTCCCAATCATCACCCAAGTTCAATGAACTTTCTGGGGAAGAATGCGATGTTCAATGAACCACTGCGGCCAAAGTGAATGAACCAAATTTCGCTAAGTCCGTGATTTACATCATGTCGAGTTTCCACCTTCAATGAACTTCGACATTTGGTTCACTGCGTCAAGGCCTACACACACATACATCCGCCTGTCTTGGGGGTGCAACGTCCAACGTCATCAGCGTCGCTGCAAGGGCTCGGTGCAGCTTTTGTCGAGTGGCGCTTTCATTAGCGCAAGCTGCTAGTTTGTAAGTCGTGGCTCTATAAGAATCTAGTTTTCTGGCCCTTTCTATAAGGCCATGACGGTCTTAAAGTGAGCCCTTCTCGTTTCTGAAAGAGCTTCCACATCATCCATGTCTCATCGAATGCGAGCAGCCCATCGGCCCGCCCGTGTCCCGTTGGGATGCTCGTTCTATCCCGGCGTACTCGGCTAGAAGGCCGCATCCGTCCACTGGAACCGATCAACGCCAAAACCCACGGCGTGGATCTCCATCACGGACTGCAAATGCTGACTGTGAACGCGACCATTGAAACCTGGCGCGCACCAGACAACGTCGAACCCGATGGCAGCCGGTGCATGTCGCTAGTGGACATTCGGCAACGGCTAGTCGCGCCTGTGCCGGCTGAACCGTGCACGGCAAGGCATTAGATCAGCAGTACCTCCAATATCGAAAGGACAAACACCATGAACATTCGACTGGCCCATGAGCAAGACTACGCGCAGTGGCTCACGCTCTGGCAGGGCTACCAGACGTTTTACAAAACCAATATCGCTGAGGCTGTGACGCAGCAAACATGGGCGCGCTTTCTGGATCTTGCCGAGCCCATGCACTGCGCCGTGGCCGAACAAGACGGTGTACTGGTAGGCATAGTGCATTACATCTTTCACCGTAGTTGCTGGACTGCGGGAGACTACGTGTACCTGCAAGACCTGTTCGCCACCCCAGAACTACGCGGCCAAGGAGTGGGTCGGGCGTTAATCGAGCATGTATACGCAGTAGCAAAAGCGCAGGGCGGCAGCCGCGTTTGGTGGCTCACGCACGAGACAAATACCGATGCCATGCACCTGTACGACAAAATCGCCGATAGAAGCGGCTTTGTTCAGTACCGAAAGGTGTTGTGAGCGCACGGCCTCTCCGCTACCGCGTGACCGGTGTGCTTGAATT
Source organism: Achromobacter sp. 1012554356 (assembly GCF_059760815.1). Taxonomy (NCBI): domain Bacteria; kingdom Pseudomonadati; phylum Pseudomonadota; class Betaproteobacteria; order Burkholderiales; family Alcaligenaceae; genus Achromobacter; species Achromobacter sp. 1012554356. The sequence goes on from NZ_JCBANC010000002.1 coordinate 24,095, forward strand.
TCGGTTAATGGCCGGAGAGCAGTCTTTGATGACAGCCTGCTTCCGACCCATAACGGCCATTGGTTGTCTGCCTACGAATGACTGCTACCCAGTGAAAGCGATCGTCGGCAACTTCTACGGCGGCGTCGATAGGACGCATGTGAAAATCGCCTCAGATCGCTCGCACATGGGTGAATGGGACCTTTCGGATCCTCACCTCGTGCTGTTAATGATCACAGGGTTCGAGCGTAGAACGGCTTGAGCTGACCCAGCGCGGCGGCCACATACTTGGGAACCCAGTAGGTCTCGATATGGGTCGCGCCTTCGATCAAGAACAGTTGCTTGTCGTTGGTTCCCGTGGCCTTCGGGAAGGCTTCTTCGGTCATATACAGGCTGTCCGCCTTGCTGCCGGCGATCATCAGCAAAGGCTGGTCTATCAATTCGATCTGTTCGGTTGCATCCCAGCGCATCAGATCCAACAGGCTGCTGGTCGTGTACTTGAAGGTCGAGCCGGGGTGGGCGTGCGTCCTCCAGTAGTACTCGTAGCCCTGCCGGTACATTTCGAAGGGCAGCGCGGCGATCTGTGCATCTGTCATGTCGGCGTCGCCGGAGTACGGAATCTTTCCTCCCGCCTTTTCCTGGGCGCGTGCTTCGGACGCTTGCTTCAGGCGTTGTTGAATCGTATTCAGTTGAGAATCGGCGAAGCCATTCCGACGAACCCGGCCGGAGTTGAACATGCTGAGGGTCGCGATCGACTTGAAACGCTTGTCGGACTTTGCCGCGGACAACGAGTAGCCGCCTCCGCCGCAAATGCCGAGTAGCCCCAGGCGCGTGGCATCAACACCCGGGTACTGAGTGATGAAGTCCGCTGCGCCGTGGATGTCCTCTATGCGGAATTGCGGCTTGTCCGTGCTGCGGGGCTCGCCGCCACTGCCGCCCTGATAGGCGGCATCCATCGCGATCGTAATGTAGCCAAGTTCGGCCAGGTGCTGGGCATACAGGCCAGCGACCTGCTCCTTCACGCCGCCATTGGGATGGGCCACGACGATTGCGGGATATTTCTTCTGCGCATCGTAGTTCGACGGGGTGTAGACGTTGGCAACGATATCCAGATCGTTCAGCTTGTACTTGACCGGATGAATATTGACCTTGCCCGGTTCATTCTTCGAGAGGGCGCCGGCGTAGACCAGCGTAAAGGGATTCTTCTTGTAGTCGGCTGCGGCGGCGGTGGCGCTCATTATTGGAACTCCCATGATTGCACTGGCGACAGCGAACGCGGATGCGCCTAGAAAATCGCGTCGGGTTCTGCTGATAAATGGATCTTTCATCTCAATTCCCACTGTTGTTGATTGCGGCGGCTGGTGTTGCGGTAGCTGGGCCGATTTCCCAATGCCTAGGCGATGCATCAGGCTGCAATTGCGCGCTTGTCAATCCAGACCTTTCGCGGCAAGAAACCGTGACACCAGATCGGCGATCTGGATGTTGTTCAGGTCGGACATCAGAAAATGCGTGTTGCCCCGAATGCCGACTTCCGGCAGGTGCACGAGCTGCGCGTCGCCACCATGTTTGTTGATGGCGGCGACCCAAAGGCGGGCCATGGCCAGGCGCACCCGCCAGTTGTCCTGTCCGCGCTCCGTGGTCGGCTCGGTCGGAAAGTTGTCGCCGTAATAGATGATGATCGGGATGCGCGTGAGCTTCTCGAAGTCTGCCAGCGGCACGGCCTCGGGCGTAAGCGTCCCTGCGGCGCTTGGCATCGCGGGGGGAAGCTCTCCTTCAGGGAAGATGAACCCGCTACCGGGTTCCAAGGCGACGATTCCCTTGACGTTCTTGCTTTTGATCGCGGTCAACCACCCCGGTCCGCCTGCCTGAGAATGCGATAGCAGGATGCCGGGCCCCGTCTTGTCGAACAGCGCGGCCATGGCGTCTGAAATCACCCCGGCATCGAAAGGACCCGTATTGGGCGTGACCGAACGGAAGAACTGATCCAGCGTTTCAGGCTTGCGGTCGAACTGCACGTTGTCGAAGTACCTTGGCCATTTGCCGATCCGGAATTGATCGAAGAACAGCTGATCGAAGGGGGTGGGCTCGATCGTGGTTGCCACGGTGCTATTGCCGGCGCGGCCGCGGCGAGGCTGATCGACGAGATAAACCGGAAAGCCACGACGCAGAAAGAGGGTCTGAAAACCTTCACGGCCGTCTGACGTCGTTTCCCAGCTACGCGCCGATTGGTACGCACCATGCAGCATGACCAGGGGCAGCGGTCTGGCGTTCTGCGGGACCTGATAGAAGGCGTAGAGGTGGTCGCCGTGGAATGTCTGCCCTTCGGCGGTTGGCTTGTTGTTGTCGTACAGGCCAGGCTTCTGCACGACGCTTCCGCCGACAGCGAAGCTGCCTTGTTCCTGGATGACAAGCGGACCGCTGGCATTGTGTGGGCTGTCGGGAAGGGCAGTGCAAGCCGTCATCGAGCTCAGCGCGATGCACGCGAGCAGGGTTTTGGTGAGGTTCATGTTCAGCGCCCCGAGGTCGCGGCAAGGGCCTGAGTCAAGGCCGCATCCGCACGCTCCGCGGCCTGTTTGCCGCCGCGCTCAGCCAGAATCTGGGTCAACTGGCGCAACTGCGCTGCCGTCAGGCCTACCCGCATGCTGGCCCGCATGTGCGAACGCAACTGCGCTTCCACGCCGGGCGTAGCCGCCAGCGCCCCGACAGTGGCCAATTCGCGACTCTGCCAGTCGAGGTTGTCGCGTTCGAAGATGTCGCCGAACAGATGGGCTTGCAAGAATTGATTGATGATGGGGGCAAAGTCCATGACGGGGCCGGTGACCGGTGCGCCTGAGATGCGGGTCTGATTGGCCTTGCCTACCGCTATCAGTTCGTCCCCGGTGGGAATGGCGCGGCTGGGTTCGCGTCCCGGTGCGTCCTGAATCCCGCGTTGCTTGCGTGCCTCGACCACCTTCAGGAGTTCGCCAAGCGCGTTAAGGCTTTTAGGAAAGCCGACGTATGCATACAGCTGCACCAGGATTTCCTTGGCCTCGCTGATGGTCATCCCGGCGTCAAGGCCTTGGTTCAAGGCCGTGTTCAGTTGGGGCATATCGCTTGCGGCCATGAAGGCGGCGATCAGGGGCACGGCCTGCTGTTTCGCGGACAAGGTATCCGAGGCGGCTTGTGTGGGCGTCGCTTGCGTTGCCTCAGTTTTTGCTGTGGCATGACCATGTGCGAGCGTTAGCCCGGAAGTCAGTGCCATCACAACACCCAACGTGCTGATCGCAGGCTTGTAAGCAGGCTTTTTTTGAATCATCGTTGACAGCTCCATCCCGTTGCTCGGATTGGCCGGCATGCATATCGGCCAGGGGTGGCGGCATGGTGTCGGCGAAAGGCAAAACGCCGGATGAGGGCTTGGATTTGCCTTTCCTTTCGGGGAGCTGAAAATGCTACGTGATGCGGACGCTTCGATTAAGCCCCTGATTCCGCATTCACTACTGAGGTGAACTCATAAATGACGCAGAGCCGCGAACTGGCTATGCGCGATGTCGCAAGGCCTCGACAACAACTGCCAAAGCGCCGGAGGACTGGCGTCGGCTTGGGTAGTACAGGTGGTACCCCGGATACGGGCTGCACCAGTCTTGCAGCACACGAATAAGCCGCCCTGCGGCGATATCCTCCAACACCATATCCTCCGGAACGTAGGCCAAGCCACAGCCCGCCAGGGCTGCCCGGGCAATGGAGGAACTGTTGTTGAACACCCATTGGCCGCTGACGGGGTACTTGGCCTCTTCGCCATCCCGGTCAAGATCCCAAGGAAGGAAGCCTCCGTACGTTGGAAGTCGCAGCCGGATGCAATCGTGTCGAGTCAGTTCCTGGGGCGAGCGGGGTGCGGACCGTGAGGCGAAGTACTCGGGCGAGCCCACTACCGCCATGCGCAGGTCCGGGCTGATGCGTACAGCGATCATGTCCTTGGCGACTTGGTCTCCCACTCGAACGCCAGCGTCGAAGCGTTGGGAGACAATGTCCGCCATCGTGTAGTCGATGCTGATCTCGACGTTGATGTCGGGATAATCGCGCATGACCTTGGACAGCTTGGGCCAGAGAACGCTGGTTGCTGCATGTTCGGCGGACGTGATGCGGATGGTTCCGACCGGCTTGTCGCGTAGATCCTTGACGGCCGCCACCTCGGCATCGATGTCGTCGAAACGAGGCGCCACACTGTTGAACAGGCGTTCGCCCGCTTCGGTGGTCGCAATATTGCGAGTGGTGCGCGTCAGCAGTCGGACGCCCAGCCGGGTTTCGAGGCCGCGAACGGCATGGCTCAAGGCAGAGGGCGATACGCCAAGCAGGGCGGACGCCCGAGTGAAACTGCCTTCTCGCACGACATGAACAAAGGCGAGAACATCGCTGAAAGTCTCCAGGGCCATATCAGTCACACCTCTTTTTCGGGGTGACGCAATGCGTCGATCAGCACGGTCATTGCTCGGGACAGATGCCGGCGGCTGGGGTAATAGAGATGGTATCCAGGAAGCGTCGGACACCAATCCGCGAGGACCGTCCGCAGGCGGCCCTTCGCGATGTGGGGGGCAGCCATCTCTTCGGTCAGGTATCCAAGGCCAAAGCCGGCCAGCGCCGCCTGAAGGATGGGCTGGGTCCGGTTGAAGACAAGCGACCCATCGACTCGAACGCTGATCTGCTGTTTGCCCTTCTTGAACTCCCACGCGTAGAGTTCCCCGTGGCTCATCAGCCGCAGATTGATGCAGTTGTGGTCGGCCAGGTCCTGCGGTTTCAAGGGAAGGGAGCGCTTGGCGAAGTAGGCGGGTGAGCCGACGATCACGAAACGCAAGTCGGGGCTGATACGCACCGTGGTCATGTCCCGGGCCAGATCGCCGCCGAGGCGCACGCCCATGTCGTAGCGCTCCGCGACGAGATCGACGAAGCGTGATTCCGCGTTGATCTCGACCTTGATCAGTGGGTACTCGGGAAGCACTTTCGCAAGCCTGGGCCAGAGCACGGTGTCGGCAGCGTTCTCGCTGGCAGTGATGCGGATCGTGCCGGCCGGCTTGTCCCGCAGTTCTCCGACGGCCAACAGCTCGGCCTCGATTTCCTGGAATCGGGGAGCGATGTTTTGCATCAATCGTTCCCCGGCCTCTGTCGGCGAAACGCTCCGGGTGGTGCGCGTCAACAGGCGAACACCCATCTTGGTCTCAAGAGCGCGAATCAGATGGCTCAATGCCGATTGGGAGACGCCGAGTTGGGCGGCGGCCCGCGTGAAGCTTCGCTCTCGCGCGACCGCAATGAACGCCAACAGGTCGTTGTAGCTGTTTTTCGCCATCTATGAGTTCACCTCATAAGTATTTGCGGATTTTACTCTCTAGTGCTGGCTAGACGTGATGGCTACATTGGCTGATGTAGCGATGCCGCCAGCTATCCCGCCGCATGGCGAACGCTGGCGGGTCACATTGGACGGGCGCGTTTGAAGGAGTAAGACATATGCATAAGCGGAAACTTGGAAACAGCACGTTGGAAGTTTCAGCCCTCGGGTTAGGGTGCATGGGCCTGAGTCACGGTTATGGGCCGGCCACGGACACCCGGCAAGCGGTATCGCTGATTCGGACCGCAGTCGATCGCGGGGTGACCTTCTTCGATACGGCGGAGGTGTACGGGCCCTACGTCAACGAGGAGGTCGTGGGCGAAGCGCTGGCCCCTGTGCGCGACCAGGTCGTAATCGCCACCAAGTTCGGTTTTACCTTCGGCGACGACAACACGCAGCAGATCCTGAACAGTCGCCCCGAGCACATCCGTTGGGCCGTCGAAGGGTCTCTCAAGCGCCTGAAGACCGACGTGATCGATTTGCTCTACCAGCATCGCGTCGACCCCGACGTGCCCATTGAGGAAGTCGCTGGCGCAGTCAAGGACTTGATCGCCGAAGGCAAGGTCAAGCACTTCGGCCTGTCGGAAGCGGGCGTACAGACGATCCGCCGTGCGCACGCTGTGCAGCCGGTCACCGCCTTGCAGAGCGAGTATTCGCTGTGGTGGCGCGAGCCGGAACGGGAAGTCTTGCCGACCTTGGAAGAGCTCGGCATCGGTTTCGTCCCCTTCAGTCCATTGGGCAAGGGCTTCCTGACGGGCGCCATCAAGGAAGGCGCGACTTTCGGCAGCGACGATTTTCGCAGCAAAGTACCGCGCTTCTCGCCGGAGGCGATCCGGGCGAACCAGGCCCTGGTTGACCTGTTCGGCAAGATTGCCAGGGACAAGGGCGTAACGGCCGCGCAGATCGCACTTGCCTGGCTGCTGGCGCAAAAGCCCTGGATCGTGCCTATCCCTGGAACCACCAAGCTACATCGCCTGGAAGAGAACCTGGGCGCCGCCTCCGTCGAACTGTCCGCCACCGATCTTTCCAGCATCGCGCAGGCCTTGGCGGACGTAAAAATTCAAGGCGATCGCTATCCTGCCGCGCTGCAGGCCCGGGTTGGTCGATGACATCAAGGAGGCTTGGATGACTGTCGCCCATGATTCGACTCGACGTACGGTGATGGCTGCGCTTGTGACACTTCCGCTGGGAGCCGCAGCCACGGCATCGAACGCTCAGGGCGGTGAGATGCGACAGGTGGGCTCGCGGACACTGGTGGTCTATTTTTCACGATCGGGCAATACGCGCGTCGTCGCCGGACTGATACATCGTGCACGCGGTACTGACCTGTTCGAGATCCGGCCGGCCAGTGCCTATCCAGAAGACTACGAGCAAACGGTCGAGCGAGCTCGCCAGGAGACCGAGAGCGGCTACAGGCCGCCTCTGGCGGCGACGGTGCCCGCCATCTCTGGCTATGAAACGGTGTTCCTCGGTTTTCCCGTCTGGGGCACGACCGTGCCCCCAGTGGTCCGTTCTTTCCTGTCCGCGCACGACCTGTCCGGAAAGACCCTGATCCCCTTCATCACCCACGGCGGCTACGGGCCAGGGAACAGCAAGTCAGTGCTGGCGAGCGATGCGCCGAAGGCGCGGTTGCTGGATGGTTTCGTCATGGAGATGGACCAGGAGCGGCGAACGATGGAGCGCGTGACGAGCTGGCTCGGCGGCGTCCCGAAAACATAGGAGCTAACCATGCAACAAGTTACTTTGAACAATGGCGTCGTGATGCCCATCCTCGGCTATGGCGTTTTCCAGATTCCTGACCCACATGAATGCGAGCGCTGCGTGATCGAGGCCATCGGCACCGGCTATCGGCTGATCGACACGGCGGCGTCCTACTTGAACGAGGAAGCGGTTGGCCGGGGCATCAAGAATGCCAGCGTCCCGCGCGCCGACCTCTTCGTGACGACGAAACTCTGGGTGCAAGACACTGGGTATGAGCGCACCCAGCAAGCTATAGACAAATCGCTGCGCCGTTTGCAACTGGACTATCTTGACCTCTACCTCATCCACCAGCCGTTCGGTGATGTGCATGGATCGTGGCGCGCAATGGAAGACGCCCTGAAGGCCGGCAAGGTTCGAGCTATCGGCGTCAGCAACTTCCATCCCGACCGCTTGATGGACATCATCGGCTTCAACGATGTCGTGCCGGCGGTGAACCAGGTGGAGGTCAATCCGTTCCTTCAGCAGGAGACAAGCGTGGCCTTCATGCGTGAGAACGGCGTGCAGGCTGAAGCTTGGGCGCCGTTCGCCGAAGGTCGCAACAACCTGTTCCAGAACGAAGCGCTGGTGGACATCGGCCGCAAGCACGGCAAATCGGTGGGGCAGGTCGTGCTGCGCTGGGTGACGCAGCGCGGGATTGTGGCGCTGGCCAAGTCGGTGCGCAAGGAGCGGATGGAAGAGAACCTGCGAGTGCTCGACTTCACCCTGGATGAAGCTGACATGGCCCGCATCGCCCAGCTCGAGACCGGCGAAAGCAGCTTCTTCTCGCACCGGGATCCGGCCATGGTGAAGTGGATGAGCGAGCGTCAGCTCGACATTTGACGGGCCGTTGTCAGCCCTGTTCTGAAGAAAACGAATTGAACAAGGCAATCAACCAAGCACCATGAACCAATCAAAGAGATTTCAGAAAGGATGAACATGAGACTCCCCGCAGCAGCCCTTGCCTTGTCCCTTGGTGCGTCGGCCGTCTATGCGGCCGAACAGGAGCCGATCAACGTTACGCGGGTCGGTTCCAACCCAAGCAGCGCGGGTGCGGAGCAAAACTTCACCGGATCCGTTCTTGTGGATTCGCGCTTTCAAGCCGCTGCGCCCGCGCGCGTGGGGGGAGGCGTTGTTACCTTTGCGCCAGGCGCACGCACAGCTTGGCATACGCATCCATTGGGCCAGACGCTCATCATTACGTCAGGTGTGGGGCGAGTACAGAAATGGGGCGATACCGTGCAGGAGATCCGCCCGGGCGACGTAGTTTGGATTCCTCCGGGTGTCAAACACTGGCACGGAGCCAGTCCGTCAGTCGGCATGAGCCACATTGCAATCGCGGAATCCCTAGATGGGAAGTCGGTGGATTGGATGGAAAAAGTCAGCACGGACCAGTACGGGCAATGAATTTGAGAGTGTCATCTTTAGCGTACCAAGACGACGAAGATGAACGAGTCGAACTTGCCTATGTCTTTGAGGCGCGAATGTGCAGCCAAATGAGACGCAAGGCAGGTCGCAGCGGCATGACTCCGCGGAGTCAACGCTTTGCGGCTTTGGTCGCGATAAAGGTTGGCATGACGTTCTCAACCACGAAGCGTGGGTGAGGTTGCCAGTCCTCGTGAAAACCCGTCAGCACGAAACCGGCGTCAAGTTGCCCGCCAATCTGGTCTGCGAGCGTATGGCCGAACACCAGTGCCTCGCCACGCTCGCGTTTGGCCGCCAGGTCTGACGCGGTTAAATGCGCGATGTCCGAATAGGGAAGTCTTCGGTTGGGACGCACCAGGCCTTGGGCGCTTAGCGTTTGGTCGCGATCAGCGACGAAAACCACGGGATTCCAGAAACTGGACAACAGTTGTCCTTGCGATACCAGCACTCGGGCGCACTCTCGCCAGACAGGGCGCACGTCGGGTACGTATAGATTGGAAATGGGGTGGAAGACCAAGTCAAAGATGGCATCTTCGAAGATGGAGAGGTCTCGCATGTCTCCCTGGACACAGCGCAGGTCAAGGCCGTCTCGCGCAGCTACTTTTCGGTCCTGCTCCAACTGCCCCTCTGAAAAATCGAAGACAGTGACCTCTGCACCCGCCGCCGCCAGTATGGGGGCCTGCTGGCCTCCACCGGCCGCCAGACAAAGTATGCGCAGGCCACGCACATCATCTAACCAGCCGGAGGGCAGCGGTCCGGGCGTAAGCCGGGCGTGCCAGGTGCCTGCACGAGCGGCCCTGATTTCTTCCGAACTCACCGGCTGGGACCAGGCGCAGCCTTGCGCGGCTTGGAGATTCCAAGCGGCTTGATTGTGGGTGAATACGTCGATAGCTTCAGTCATGTCGTCCTTTAAGCTGTTCAGCGCACTGGCAGCAGGTACTTCAACCCCTGCGTGAAGCCTCGTGGTGCGACGGTGAGATGATCCTCGTCGTTCAAGACCGCCGACTTCAGTTTCAAGCTTGCGTACTTTCTGCTCAGCAGCACCGCTTCCAATGCACGATTGTCGGCAACCATGTCCACCGTCTGGTTGTAGCGCCGATCACCTTTGCGCAAGGCTTCATAGGCGCCGACATAAAGGTAAATATTCGCCTTCAGGTCCGGATTCTGCTCGGCGTAGTTCGCCTCGAGCTTCATGGCATGTCGCTTGTCGTACCAGATGGACGGACTGCCGAGGATATAGCTGCTGAACAATCCGGGATCGGTGAAAAGTATCTGCATGCCAAGTAGGGCACCGTAGGAATGACCCAGAAATATTGATCTGGCAGGGTCGGTACGATACCGGGCGGTGATGAACGGCTTCACTTGTTCGCGCAGGTATTGTTGATAGGCGCGCCCCTGACCATGTATCGCGCCGGGCAATGCCGTACTTGGGCCGTTCGGTGTCGGCGTGTAATCACGCTGGCGACTGACACCGCCGTCCTCGCCCTTTCCATAAGATAGGCCGACGAGAATGAACTCCTCGATCTGGGGGCCTTCAACGTTCAGGCGGCGCCCTAGCTGCCGGATGATCGGGAAGGCGTAGTCGGCGTCCGTTACATACAGCACGGGGTAGCGTCGCTGTGGCTGCTTGGCATAGGAGGGCGGCAACGCAACGAAGACTTGGTAGCCGCGTTTGGAAACGGGATCGGGCACGTCCCATACTTCGCTGTCCGCGATTTCGTAGGGGTGTCCGCCGCCGGTCTGCACTTTTGGTGTTGACGGGGCCTGGGCGTGGACGGGGGCGATGAAGGCACCGAGGCCGGTCAACAGAGCGATGGATACAGCGTGTCGAAGATGTCGATGCATGTGGATTTTTTTTGTAGTTGGGCGCCGCCCTTCGCACATGGGCGTGATTCGGGCTGATGAAAGGTGGCGTGCTCGATCGAAACAGCAGAGTGGCACATCCTACCGAATTCGAGATGCCAGCGTGCGTGGCGGCGCGTCAATCAGGCGTTGAAGGGACAGCTGCCCCAGCAGATCGTTGCCGGTCACTGCGCTGGCTCACAACGATCGCATCGGGGGTGTGATGTACCGGGTCGAGCACTTCGGGCAGGTGGCCGCGCCGGGCCAAAGCGTCGATGCGAGACTTCGGCGCCGCACTCAGAAGCCATAAAGCCGCGCCGCGTTATCGACCAGGATCGCCTGCTTCTCCGTCTCGCTTACCCACGCGCAGAAGGCCGACAATTGTTCGCCATCGTCAATCGGATGCAGCGGTTCGCTGCGATCGCGCGTGCGCGCCACGCCGGGCCAGGCGCCCGAGTGTGGCCAGTCCGTGCCCCACAGCATGCGATCAAGCCGCGTATCGATCAGGGCGCGCGCGATCTCGCGTGCCTCGCTGGGCGGGCGGCCGTCCTGCCAGACCGTGAGGCGGTATGGGGCAGAGAGCTTTACGTACACGTTGCCCGTCGCCACCATCTCCAGCAGCGCATCGAAGCCGGGCTGGCCCGTGCCGGCCACGGCGCTTGCCAGTGCGAAATGATCGATCACGACGGGCACGGGGCAGTCGCGCAGCGCAGGCGCCAGCGCAGTGACGACCGGCAGCGTGGTGTAGATCTGCACGTGCCAGCCGAGATCGGCAACCTGTTCGGCGGTGCGCGCCAGCGCATCGCGCGCGATGGCCGGATCCTGCTGGCCGAACGACTGCAGGTTGACGCGAGCGCCCCTCACGCCCGCCGCATGCAGCGCACGCAGGCCGTCGCGCGAGATATCGGGCGCCAGGACTGCGACGCCGCGCGACGCATGGCCTGCCGCATTCAGGGTGGCAAGGGCATCGGTCATGCAACGATTGTCGGTGCCTTGCGGGCTGGCCTGCACGACCACCGCGCGGTCAACCCCAAGCGCCGCGTGCAGCGCAAGCAGATCGTCGGTCGAGGCGAGCCCCGGCATGAACACGCGGTTTTCGGCAAGCGGATAGCGATCGAACGGACCAAAGATGTGCACATGGCAATCGCAGGCGCCGGGCGGAATCGTGCTGGTGACGGGGCTGTGTCGGATGCCCAGCACGGTGCGCGGGTCGTCGGAAGAAAGGGCGGGCTGCATACGGCTCATGGGATGCTCGGGTAGATGAAGGGGGAGGACGTGCAAGCGGCGGCGTTCAGGGGTTTTGCTTGATGCCGGCGGTCTGGATCAGCCGCACCCATTTGTCGCGATCGGCCTGGTAGTAGCGGGTGAAGGCGGCCGGGCTGTCATCCGACAGTTCGTACCCTTGGGCCTCCAGCTTTTCGCGCACATCCGGCAGGCGCAGCACACGACGCACTTCCGCGTTCAGCGCGTTGACCACGTCGGGCGGCGTGGCGGCGGGCGCAAGCAGGCCAAGCCAGGTCGCGACCTCGTAATCCTTGAGGCCAGCTTCGGCCGTGGTCGGCAACTGCGGCGCGAAGTTGACGCGCACTTTGCTGGTCACGGCCAAAGCGCGCAAGCGCTGGTCCTTCATGTACGGCAGGGCCGTCGAGGCATTGGCGAACATGAACGGCAACCGGCCTGCCAGCATTTCGGTGATGCAGGCCTGTTCGCCGGCAAACGGGATGCTGTGCAACTCGATGCCCGCCGTCTGCGCAAACAGCACGGCCGCCATGTAGGGCGAGGTGCCGATGCCTCCCGAGCAGAAATCGATCTCGCCCGGCGCGGCCTTGGCCTGGGCGATGAGTTCCTGGACGGAGTTGGCGCGCAGCTTCGGTCCGGCCAGCAGCACTTGCGGCGCGCTGCCCACCAGCGCCACGCCGGTGAAGTCCTTCATGGGGTCGAACGTTGTCACGTTCTGCAGCGTGGGCGCGACGGCGACTGTCGTCTGGCTGGCGAGCAGCAGAGTGTTGCCGTCGGGCCGCGCGCGGGCCACGTAGGCCGCCGCGATCATGGAGGCGGCGCCGTTCTTGTTTTCGACCATCACGGCGCGCCCGCCCACCTGCATGTGCTGCGCCACGATGCGGGCCACGGTGTCGGGCGCGCCACCCGGCGGCGCACCGACGACGATCCGGATCGTGCCGCCCGCCGGGGTCTCGGACAGCGCGGGCGCCCCGCAAGCCAGCAACGCGCTGCCGAGCAGCGGTGCGAGCAGTCTGGCCAGGAGCCTGCGTGGGTGTGCGCCAGGTTTCGTTTGCATCGGTGTCTCCTCGCAATATTGCCGTGCGCCGCATCGAAGCCGCGCCGGCTGTTGTGATGTGGAGCCAGTGTCCGGCACCCAGATTGATATAGTCAAATATATATATTGAGTCATTTCATACATTGATTTGTATGAACAGCGAGGTTCAGATGAATAAACGCGAGATGGCGCTGTTCGAAGCCGTGGGGCGCACCGGCTCCGTCACATTGGCGGCGGCTGCCACCGGGATGTCGCAGCCGGCGGCGAGCGCGATGCTGAAGTCGTTGGAAGACAAGCTGGGTTTTGCGCTATTCAGTCGCGAAAAGCGCCGGCTGGCGCTGACCGCCGAGGCTCGCATGTTGCTGCCGGAGATCGTTCATGCGCTTGCGGCGATGGACAACGCCGAACGGGTGGCGGCCAGCATGCGGGGCGGGGCGCACGCGCGGCTGGACGTGGGGGCGGTGGCGGCCGTGGGTGCCAGCATCCTGCCCGGTGCGATGGCCTGGTTGCAGGCCCGCGAGCCCGGTGTGCGCGTCAGCGTGCGCACGGACATGACGCTGGGCGTGGCGGGGCTGGCGGCCGATCAGCGCATCGATATCGGCATCGTGATCGGCTCGGCGGCGCTGCCGAACGTGGGCCAGCGCACCCTCGCACGGTTGAGCCTGCAGGCCGTGATGCCGGCGGACCACGCGCTGGCGCATCGCCATCGTCTTGCATTGGCTGACCTGGCGGATATTCCGTATATCTCGCTCAGCCGTCACTTGCAGGTCGGGGCATTGACGGCGCGGCAGTTCGAGCAGGAGCGTTTGCCGTTTCTGCCGGTGATCGAGGTGAATCAGTACTCGGCCGCCTGCGCCTTTGCGGAACGCGGTCTGGGCGTGGCCATTCTGGATAGCATGAGCGGCCTGTATGCGCGCCGTCATGGGCTGAATGTCGTGCCTGTTGATGTGGAAGGCGGTCTTGATCTGGACATCGTCTGGCCCTTGAACCGCGGCCTGGGGCGCGTGGCGCGGCAGCTCGAGGCGGGGCTGGTGCATGAGTTGTCGCACGTCGCCGAGTAGACGGCACGCTTGCCGTCAGCAGTTAGGGTTATTCCGGGATTCTTTATGCTTAAACTTTTGTGAAGAATGAGCGGCGGATGCAGGGCCGCCGCCGCGATGAGGCATGAGGGCGGTTCACCGGGGTGCGGCAAGTGACGCACCGTGCGCGAAATTGCGGGGTGACGCCCCATATGGAGAATCGCATGCTGTTGCGTAGACGTTGTCTGGCCTTGATGATGCTGGCGCTGACGGGCTGGGCGACGGGCAGCCATGCGCAAACGCCGTCTCAGGCCTGGCCCACCAAGCCTGTGCGTCTGGTCGTGGGGCTGGCGCCCGGCGGGCTGGTCGATGTGCTGGCGCGCACCGTGCAGCCGCACTTGGCCGAGGCCTTCAAGCAGACCGTCATCGTTGAGAATCGCGGCGGCGCGGGCGGCAACGTGGCGGGCGCGGAGGTGGCGCGCAACGGGAAAGACAACCATACCTTCCTGCTCAATCCCTCGACGACTGAATCGGTCAACCCGCTGATGTTCGTGAGCATGCCGTTCGATCCGCAGCAGGATTTGCGGCCGGTTGGCTTGCTGGCCAATAGCCAATTGTTCCTGTTTGTCCGGTCCTCGTTGGGCGTCAATACGCTTGAGGAGTTCGTGGAATACGCGCGCAAGCGGCCCGATCCGCTCAATTACGGATCCGCCGGCAACGGCACGACGCCGCATCTGGCCGGCGAGCTGCTCAAGCAGGCGACGGGCATGCAGGCCACGCATGCGCCGTATCGCGGCGTGGCGCCGGCGATTCAAGACCTGGCAGCGGGCCAGATCGACTTTGCGTTTGGACCCGCCACGGTCTTTCCCATGGTGCAGGCGGGCAAGCTGAAGGTACTGGCGGTGGCGAGCCGGCAACGCGCTGCCGTGGCGCCCGACATTCGAACCTTTACCGAGGCCGGCATCGACGGTGTGTTCGCGGACAGCCTGTTCGGCGTGTATGCCGCCGCCGGCACCCGCGATGATGTGGTCGCTCGCATGAACGCCGAGCTCAACAAAGTGCTTGCGCGGCCGGAGATCCAGAAGCGCTTTCTGGATGCGGGCGCCGAGGCAATACCGCTGAGTGCGGCCGACTATGCCGCGCGCGTGCAGGAAGAAAAGAAACTGTTCGCGCCGTTGATGAAATCGTTGGGGCTGAAGGAACAATAAGCCGCCTCGCTTGTGCGTTCGTATCCGCAGCGCCCGATGTTCACGTCGGAGATCAGGTTGTTGAAATCCTGGCGCGGGTCACAAGCGCCTTAAAGCGTCTTTCAGCGTGCGCTAAGCTTCGTTCCAATGCCCAGCTTGGGGCCAAGAGGAACGATGACAATGAGAAGCGTGGCTTTGATCTTCATGCTTTCTGCCGCGGTGACGGGCCAGGCGCAGGAAGTCCGCACCTGGCATTTTTCCGGCGCTGATCTGATTGCCGCCATGGAAGGACGGATGCCGTCGCAGGTGCGCGATGCGTCGCTTGGCCGCCAATTCGCTTCGGCCTATGCGCAGGCCTACGTGAGCGGGGTTGCCGATCAGACGCAAGCCACGCTCTGGTGCACGCGAACCGGCGTTCTGCCGCATGAGTTGAAGGATAGGGTGCACAGCTATCTGACTGCGCTGCCGGACAATCGGCTCAATGGAAACGCCGGGCCGCTGGTTGGCGAGGCACTGGCGCGGTCGTTCCCTTGCCGGTAGCATCGCCACGGCCATGCCGGGTCAGTATGCGGCACGGTAGATGTCCAGCGCCTGGGCCTCGTCGATAGGCAACGGGTTATTCATCAGCAGGCGCTGTTGCGCCATCGCGGCGCTTGCCAGCGTAGGCAGGTCGGACTCTTCGATGCCGACGGCGCGTAGGCCCTGCGGCAGCTCGGCCTGGCGGATGAGGTCTTCCAGGAAGGATATGAAGGCAGCCGCGCCGCTCGCGGTATCCACGGCTGGCGGCAGGCCCACCGCTGCACCCAGTTCGGCGTAGAGAGGCGCTGCGGCCTGCGCATTGAAATGCAGCACGGCGGGAAGGACCAACGCGTTCGACAGGCCGTGCGGCACATGGAATATGCCGCCGACCGGGTAGGCGAGCGCGTGCACGCCGCCGACGGGGGCATTGGCGAATGCCTGGCCGGCCAGCATGGCGCCCAGCAGCATGTTGGAGCGCGCCTGCAGATTGGCGCCGTCGCGGCAAACGGTGATGAGGTTGGCAGTGAGCAGCTTCAACGCCAGGACGGCGAGGTGATCGGACAGCGGATTCTTCAGGCGTTTGCTGGTGTAGGCTTCGATGGCATGCACCATGGCGTCCACGCCCGTGGCGGCGGTGGCCGCGGGCGGCAAGCCTACCGTCAGTTCGGCGTCCAGAAAGGCCGCGTCGGCATAGAGCTGCGGCGACACCACGCCGCTCTTGGTCGTGGCGCCGGTAGTCACGATCGAGATGGGCGTGACCTCCGAGCCCGTGCCAGCCGTAGTCGGCACCTGAATCAGCGGCAATCGCTGGCCCTGCACCTGGTTGACGCCATACATGGCGGGCAGCGGCTGATCGCTATTGCACAACAAGGCCACCAGTTTGGCCACGTCCATGGAAGAGCCGCCGCCAAAACCGACAACCACATCGGCGTCGAACGTCCGGGCGCGTTCGGCTGCTGCCTGGACCACGGCTTCGGGCGGGTCGGCAACCACGTCGTCAATAACCAGCGTCTGCCAGCCGCTGGCCGCCAGACTGGTCAGCGCCGGTTGCAGCGCACCGCTGCGATTGAGAAAGTTGTCGGTGACCAACACCGCACGAGCGCCCGTATGGCGTTCGCGCAGCAGGGCGCCCAGGCGGCGGGCCAGGCCCGGCTCGACGAGAATGTGGGGGACGGTCTGGAAGGAGAAGGCGGACATGGGATCAGGAGAATTCGTTGATGATGGTTTGCGCCACGTCTTCCAGCGATGATCGCGTGGCCATGGCGCGGCCTTGGATACGGCGGTGCGCTTCGTTTTCGGTAATGCCCTCACGCGCGATCAATAGCGTTTTGGCCGTGGCAACCTTGCTGACGGCGGCATAACGCCCCTCGAGCTTGCGCATATGGGCCATGGTGGCGGCCTGCTGGCGCCAGGCGGTGCGTGCCAGCAGTAATTGGGTCAACAGGCCAAAGGGGCGGATCGGCCGTTCGATGACTCCGGTGCAGCCGCTATGTAGAACCAATTGCAGCGTGGCCGGATTTTCGTATTCGACGATGCCGACCAGCGGCGGGCTCAGCGCGTTCAGGCCATCGGCCAGCTTCTGAATGGCCTCGCGATAGTCTTCTTCGATGGGCAGAACGACAACGTCGGCATCGGCGCAGAGCGTATCGGGCATCGGCCATTGCTGGGTCGGCACACAGCCGATGCGCTTCAGATGCGACATCAACAGGCGCGATTCGGCGTCCTGCGGGTGCAGGACCAGCACGCGCAGGCCGTTGAGTTCGCGCAGCGCCGTGGTGCTGCGGCATGGCCGGGAAAGAAAGGCAGTCACGGCAGCGTCAGGGCGTGGGGATCCAGCGCATGGTCGACGAGGTACGGCACCGGCCGCACCGCGGCACGCGCGGCGTAGATAATCTGGAACCGCCGTTGGGCATCGATGCGGGCGATGCGCGGCCAGAGCGAGGTGTGCTGCGTGTCTCCATCGATAGTGACCAGACCCTGCGGCGCTTGGAATTGGGCGCCGTCCAGGGCCCGTACCAGCTCGGGTAGGGCAAGACCGCCTGCGCGGCGCGCGGCGTCGGCCACGAGATGGACCTGGGAATAGGCGGCTTCGGCGCCCGCCGTGATCGGGCTGTCTTCGCCGAAGCGTGCATGGTAGGCCTGGGCAAACCGGCGGCTGGGCGCGGTGTCCAGCGAAGCAAAGTACGGCGCGGCGGTGATGTGGCCTTCGGCCTGTTCGGCAGTGAGCAACGCCACGTCGGTCTCGTTGGTGGCGAGGCTGACGATGGGCATGCGCGCCGGATCCAGGCCCAGCTCGCGGTAGGCCCGATACAGCTTGACGATGTCCCGTCCGACCATGGTCGAGTAGATGGCGTCCGGACGCAACGCCACGGCGCGCTTGAGGACTTCGGCAAGGTGTTCCTGCGGTGCGTTCAGCGGCAGGTAGACCTCGTCGACCACTTCGCCGCCCGCCTGCTCGTACAGCTCTCGCATGATGCGATTCGACTCGCGCGGGTAGACGTATTGGCCGCCAATGAACAGCACCCGATTGCCAAAGTGGCGGATCACGTAACTGGCCAGCTGCACCGAGTTCTGATTGGGTACGGAGCCGCCGTAGAAGCAATAGGGCGAATACTCGAAACCCTCGTAGAGCGTGGCGTAGAACAGCAGGGCGCGGCGGCTTTCCACGACCGGCAGCACTGCCTTGCGGGTGCTGGACATATGGGTGCCGAAGATCAGCGGCACGCGTTCGCGATCGCAGAGCCGTTCGGCGGCCTCGCGATAGTCGGCCGGCTGGGCGCCCACGCGGGCGCTGACTGGGACGAGCGGCGCGCCATCGATGCCGCCGGCGGCATTGACCTCGTCGATAGCCAGCAGCGTGGCGTTTTCCTGGGTGATCTCGGTAGCCGCTGTCAGGCTCTCGTGCGAGAACAGCAGGCCGACGCGATGGCCTGTGGTCGCGGTCACAGCGACGTCCAGTCGAGCGAGCGCTCGAAAGCATGGGCAGCGCGATACAGCGTCGCTTCGTCGAAATGACGGCCCACCAGCATCATGCCGACCGGCAAGCTGTCTCGCAGGGCGCAGGGAACGGAAATGGCCGGATGGCCGGTGACGTCAAAAGGCGCGGTGTTGGCGTTCATTTCAAGGGCGCGGGTCACAAAGAGGTCCGGCGCCGCGTCGGAATCGATGAGGCGCGGCGCGCGCATGGGCACCGTCGGCATCAACAGCAGGTCGACACGGTCCAAAGCCTGATCATAGGCCTGGCGCAGGCGGCGCGCGAGGTTTTGCGCCTTGCCATAGTACTGGCCGCCGTAGCGTGCGTAGAAGTATTCACCGGCCAGAAGGCAGGTCTTGACGTCATGCGGAAACTCGTCGGCATGATCTAGCCAATGCCGTTGCGCCTGCATCAGACCGGTGACATACAAGCCTTTCCAGTTGCTGCCGTAGTTGAAGCCCTTCATTTGCTGGGTCGTGCCTTCGACCGCGATGGGGGTCCAGATGGCATGGCCCTTGCGGTGCAGCGGCACCGACAGCTCGATCACGTCGGCCCCCTGGGCTGCCAGCTCGGCGGCGGCCTGGCGCACCGCATCGTCAACCTCGGGTTCGCTGTTGTGCCAGCCAAAGCCTTCGGGCACCACGCCGACGCGCAGGCCCTTGAGAGGCAGGCCCAACGCCTCGCAGTACGACGCGCGTTCGGCCGGCAGATTCTGCTGGCGCGGGTCCAGTCCATCACTGCCGGCGATGGCGTCGAGAAGCAGGGCATTGTCGGCCACCGTGGCCGTCATGATGCCGGCGTGATCCAGCGTCATTTCGATCGGCATGATGCCGGTATAGGGAATGAGGCCATGCGTGGGCTTCATTCCATAGATGCCGGAATAGGCGGCTGGAATGCGTACCGAACCGCCCTGGTCCGTGCCGATGGCCATGTCGGCTTCGCCGGCGCCGACCAGCGCCGCCGCGCCGGACGACGAACCGCCCGCAGAATGCTCGGGCTGGCGCGGGTTGCGCACGGGACCGGTGGCATTGGTGTGGCTGCTGCCCGATACGCAGAAGTATTCGCAATGGGCTTTGCCGACGATGCGGCCGCCAGCATCCAGAATGCGAGTGGCAACCGTGGCGTCCTGGTCGGGCACATAACCGCGCAAGGTGGCCGCGCCATTCATCATGGGTACGCCGGCCAGGCAGACATTGTCTTTGAGCACCACGCGCTTGCCGGCCAGCGGACCGCCGGGGCGGCCATCGATCTCGGTACGCACATACCAGGCATTGAGCGGATTGTCCTCGGGCTGCACGCCCGGTGTGCGCGCATAGCGCACCACCGGCGGCTGATCGATCATGGCATCCACCTGGTCGTACTCGGCGAAGGTGGCCTCCAGAATGCTGTCGTAGGCACGCAGCATGGCATCGTCCAGATTCAGGCCGATGCGGCGCGCGGCCTGGTCCAGCGCTTCCAGAGTGGGACGGGGAAGGGACATCTCGGATTCCGGTTCAGGATTGCAGACCGCCGTAACGCCGGGCGATCTCTTGGGGAGTAGTGGTTGCGGTGGGAATGTCGGCGATCAGCTCGCCCTTTTCCAGCACCAGGATGCGGTCGGCAAGCGCGCACAGGAAATCGATGTCCTGTTCGACCAGCAGGATGGCGATGCCATGCGAGGCACGCAGGAGCTGCAAGGCCTCGACGATTTCGTCGCAGATCGAAGGTTGGATGCCTTCGGTGGGTTCGTCCAGCAGCATCAACCTGGGTTCGCCGCACAGGCAACGGGCCAGCGCCAGCAATTGCTGTTCGCCGCCCGACAGGCTGCCGCCCGGACGATCAAGCAGACGTTGCAGACGCGGAAACACCTTCAGCACCGAGGTGACCATGGCATCGGCGCCGCGCAGGTTCTTCACACAACCCATGCGCAGGTTCTCGGCGACGCTCAGCGCCGGGAAGATTTGCCGCCCCTGCGGCACGAACCCCAGGCCCTGGCGGGCGCGCGCATGCGGGGCAAGCGTGCCGATCCTTCGGTCGGCCAGCGTCAGGTCGCCGCCGGTAAGGGGAAGCTCGCCCATCAACGTGCGCAATAACGTCGTCTTACCCATGCCGTTGCGGCCCAGAATGCCGGTGAATTCGCCGGCGGCCATTTCGAAGCTCACGCCGTGCAGCACCGGGATGCGGCCGTAGCCGGCTTTTAAATCACGCGCCTGGAGCATGTGTTTCTCCTTGCTTGCCCAGATAGGCGGCACGCACTTCGGCATGCGCCATGATGTCGTCGAAGCTGCCTTCGGCCAGCACTTCGCCCTGGTTGAAGACCGTGATGCGGCCGGCGATCAGGCGGATGAAGGCCATGTCATGCTCGACCACGACCACGGTGCTGTGGCGGTTGATGGCGGCAATCAGGTCGGCGGTCTTGCGCGTCTCTTGGTGCGTCATGCCGGCTGCCGGTTCATCCAGCAGCACCAGCTCGGGCCGCGAAGCCAGGATCATGCCCAGCTCCACCCATTGGCGTTGGCCGTGGGCCAGCGCATTGACGGGCGTGCGAGCATGCGCATCCAGGCCGATTTCGGCCAGCACCTGCGCGGCAATGGCGTCCGGCTCGCCGTCGGTGCGCCGCGCCGCGGCCAGCCGCAGGTTCTCGCGCACGTCCAGCCCTTCGAAGACGCTGGGCACCTGAGTCTTGATGCCGATGCCCAGGCGCGCCACCTCATGTGTGGCCAGACCGCGCAGGGGTTGGCCCTTGAAGCGGATGTCTCCGCGGCTCGGCTGCAACTGGCCCGAAAGCATCTTGAAGAAGGTGCTTTTGCCGGCGCCGTTGGGGCCGATCAGGCAGCGCACTTCGCCGCGCTCCAGCCGGAAATCGACGTCTCGCACGGCGTGCACGCCGCCAAAACTTACACCCAGGGCCTGGGTTTCCAACAGCAGTTCGCTCATGCTTGCTCCTTGGCGGGCCGCACCACGCGGCGGCAAGCGTCGAGCACTGTCGGGGCCAGGCCGCGCGGGATCAACAGAACAAAGAGAATCAGGATGAGGTCCAGAACCAGGCCGGTGTCCACGGTGTGCTGCGCGCCCAGTTCCGTGACCATGGCTTGCAGCGCCACGCAGGCGATGATCGGGCCGATCAGTGTGCCGCGGCCGCCGACGATCACCCAGATGATAATTTGCGCCGACTGCGACAGACCGAACACGCCGGGGCTGACGAAGGCGCCCCAGTTGGCGTAAAGCATGCCGGCCAGGCCGGCCAGCGCGCCGCCCAGCGTGAACGCGGCGAGCTTATACAGGCTGGCGTTGTAGCCCAGCAGCAGGGCGCGCTGTTCGTTTTCGCGTACGGCGGCAACCACGCGGCCAAAGCGCGAGGCCATGATGGCGCGCAGGCCAAAATACGCCCCGATGAGGATAAGGGCGGCCAGTGTGAACGTGCCTTCGGGGGACAGGGGCTCTGTCGCGCCCGGGAGCGTCAGCGGCGGGATCGACGGAATGCCATTGAATCCGCCCAGCAGCGCTTCGCCGATGCGATAGCTGTCGCCCGAGGTCGAATTCATCAGGTTAAACAGGATCAAGGTCACGGCCAATGTGATGACACCCAGATA
Organism: Achromobacter sp. 1012554356; assembly: GCF_059760815.1. NCBI lineage: Bacteria > Pseudomonadati > Pseudomonadota > Betaproteobacteria > Burkholderiales > Alcaligenaceae > Achromobacter > Achromobacter sp. 1012554356. The sequence goes on from NZ_JCBANC010000002.1 coordinate 45,980, forward strand.
AACGTCGCTGATCTTGCCGTAGAACATGAAGTAGCCAAGCAGGGCGGCAAAGGCCGCTGGCACGGCGACGGCCAACGCCATCGCGACCAGGCCGGGTCCGAAATTGAAGGCGCCGATCGCCCACGCATAGGCGCCCAGACCAAAGAACGCAGCCTGCCCAAAGCACAGAATCCCACCGTGGCCCCAGACAAAGGCCAGGCTCAGCGCAAGCAAGGCCATGACAAGGTAGACCGTCATGGACAGGAGACTGAACATGTCGACGACGGTGGGCAACATGACCGCGGCCGCGACGGCCACTGCGCCCAGCGCCAGAGAAATTACAGGTACACGCATCAGATCGCTCGCTTGAAAAATCGCCCGGTAATGCCTTGCGGCAGTAGACGGATCAGCACGATGGCGGCCAGCAGCAAGGCCACTTGGCCATAAACCGGCGTGGCAAGAAAAGTCACGCCCTGGCTGATTGCGCCGAAGAAGCCCGATGCGCTGACCGTGCCGGCGATGACGGCGCTGCCGCCGCTGATGACCGTGATGAAGGCCTTGGCGATGTAGGCCGCGCCGATGGTCGGGATGACACCCGTGAGCGGGGCGAGCACGGCGCCGGCCAGACCGGACAAGGCGGCGCCCAGACCGAAGGTCATCTTGTAAACGCCATTGGGGTTCATCCCCAACGCATTGGCCATCGCGGCGTTCTGCATGCACGCGCGGGCCCGCAGGCCGAAATCGGTGAATCGCAGCAGGCACCACAGCGCAAGCATCACGCCGGCAGCCAGCGCAATCAGAAAGAGGGTGTAGCCGCTCGCCTGGCGCGCGCCGATGGTGATGCCGCCCAGGGGCGACGAGATGCCGACTGTCGTGTTCCCGAAGACCATGGTGGCCAGTCCGATGACGGCTAGCGACAGCCCCCAGGTCGCCAGCATGGTGTCGATCATGCGGCCATACAGATGGCGCACCAGCAGGTGTTCGACAAGCACGCCGAACATGCCGACGATCAACGGCGCGAGCACCAGCATGGAGATCCAGATCGGAACGCCCCATTGATTGGTGGCAAGGATGGCGACGTAGCCGCCCAGCATCATGAATTCGCCGTGGGCGAGATTGATGATCTTCATCATCCCGAACACCACCGCCAACCCGACGCTCAACAGCGCCAGGGTGGCGATCGCACCCAGGATATCGATGGCATAAATGGCAACGAGATCCATGAATCGCTCAGAACTTGATGGCGTATTGACGGTTGTCCGTCGGGTTCTTGATCAGGTCGCAGACCGCGGCGGTGTCGCCAGGCTGTTGCTGCGGGAAGCTCTCGACGAGATTGAGCTTGCGGTCACGTACTTCCGCGATGTGCACATCCAGGGTGCAGTGATGAGTGGCGGGGTCCAGCGACACGCGGCCGCTCGGCGCATCGATGGCGATGCCGGACTCCAGCGCTTCGATGACCTTGATGCGGTCGATCGAGCCGGCCTTGCGCACGCCTTCGGCCCACAGCATGAAGCCCTGATAGGCGCCCATGGCCAGTTCGGTGATGTACGGGTAGTCGGCGCCGTAACGGGCATGGAAGCGCTTGACGAAGTCGGCGTTGGCCGCGCCAGGAAGCTCTTGCAGGTAGTTCTGGCAGACGAGGAAGCCATTGCATTCTTCGGGCGACAGCACGATGTGTTCATTGCCACCGGCAAAGGTGGTCGAGGCGAGCGGGATCTTGCCCGTCATGCCGGTGGCCTTCCATTGGCGATAGAAGGACATGTGTGCGCCGCCCACCAGGCCCGACCAGACGAAGTCCGGCGAGGCGGCTTGGATCTTGGAAATGGCAGCGCCGAAATCGGTCACGTCCAGCGGGAAGAATTCGGTTGCGACGGTCTTGCCGCCGACATCGGATGCGTACTTTCGCACCCAGTTGGACACGATCTGGCCGTAGTTGTAGTCGGCCGCCACGATGTACACCTTCTTGCCCCATTGCTTGACGGCGTAGGGCGCGAGCTTCTGCACGGTCTGCGCGGGCGTTACGCCGGCCGCGAAGTAGTTGCGGTCGCAGACGCCGCCTTCGTACTGATTGTTGTAGAAGTACAGGGTGCGATAGCGGTTGAGCACCGGACGCACGACCTCGCGCGAGGCCGAGGTAATGCCGGCGTGGACCACGGCGGCCTTGTCGCGCAGCGCGGCCTGCTGCGCAAATTGCGCATAGAGCTGCATGTTCGATTGCGCGTCATACGCGATGAAGTTGATCTGCTTGTTCAGCAGGCCGCCCTTGGCATTGATTTCCTCTGCCGCGAACCGCAGCGCGTCCATCACCGGCTTGCCGTAGATGTCCAGGCCCCCGGACAGATCGTAGATGGCGGCGACATTGATTTTTTCGTCGCCAGCCGCAAAGGCGCGCGAGCCAGTGAGCCCCATCAGGGTGGCAGAGGCGGCGGTGGCTGCGGTAGACGAGAGGAACTGACGGCGGTTCATGCTCATGTTGATGGCCCCTTGAGCGCTTGCGGCGCGCGCGGTCTGGCGCCCGGCGCGAAGTGCAGGGACGTGCAGAGGCCGACGCCGAAAGTCGCGTAGACGTGTGTAAGTTTGTGGGTATGCCGAGAACCCGGCAGGATGTCGACGCCGTTGTCGACGAGAAACACTGAGCGGCCTTGCTGGCAGTTGCGCCTTTGGAACTTACCGGGCCGACCTTCAATGCGTGAAGGCAGGCCAAATTCTAGGGGAAGGGCAAGGGCCAGGCTAGCCCCGGGATTTCCCTAGGCCTGCCGCTGATCTCGTCGTAAGCCGCGCCATCAGCCAGGACGTAAGCGATACCGGCCCGCTATGCGCGACATGGATCTGATCGCGCTCCACGGTTTTGATGAAACCTGCGCGAGGGTGCCGCGCAGATCGCCTTCCGCCTCAGGTTAAAAGCATATGCCTGAATCGTATTTGGCCTCCTGCCACCGGCCTGTCCATACTGAGCGGTTTTGGCCTGCCCGCCGGGCCGCCTTCCTTCCTTGCATCGGACGCATCATGAGCACCCTGTCACCCGAAGTTCAAGCCGCCCAGGCCCTGGGCCGTGAAGCCGGTGTCGGCACCCCCAATGTGCTGACCACCCCGCTGGATCAAGTGCGCCGGCAGGCGCGCGGTTATCAAATCTGGTTGGCGGGGGACGCGCCCGAGGTCGGACGCGTGGTTGAGCATCGGCTGGATCATTTGCCGGTGCCGGCGACCTTGCGGCTTTACTATCCGGCGGGCTCGGAGGGCAAGGCGCTGCCGCTGTATCTGCATCTGCACGGCGGCGGGTTTGCGCACGGGGATCTGGAAACCCTGGATCGCTGGAAGCGCGAGATCGCCAATGAGGCCGGTGTGGTGACGGGCGGGTTGGACTATGCGCTGTCGCCTGAGGCGCGCTATCCGGTCGCCGTGGAGCAGGTGTTGGGAACGGTGCGCTGGTTGCATGGCAATGCGGCAACGCTGGGTCTGGATGCGGGGCGTTTGAGCTTGGGCGGAGAATCTGCCGGCGGCAATCTGACGCTGGCGGCGGCGCAAAGGCTGCGTGATGCGGGCGAGCCGTTGCTCCGCGCGATTGCGTTGATTTACGGCATGCTGTCGGCGCGCCGGGATACGCCGGCGCAGCAGGAGCTGGGCGATGGCCGCTTTGGGTTGTCGACCGACAAGCTGGATTGGTTCTGGCGCCAGTATGTGGCGGATGAGGCGCAATTGCAGGATCCCGGCGTTGCGCCGCTCTTGAGCAGCGTGCAGGGTCTGCCGTCTGTCATTCTGCAAGCCGCAGAGCTTGATCCCTTGCTGGACGACACCAAGGATCTGGCGCAGGCGCTACGCGAGGCGGGCGCGCAGCCGTGGTTGAAAATCTACCCCGGCGTGCCGCACAGCTTCATCGGCATGACCCGCATCCTGCCGCAAGCGCGGGAAGCCCGATCGGATCTGGTGCAGCAGTTGCGTCTGCTGCTGGCCTGAGCGCCTCGCTTACTTAACTCCGAACCGGCTTGTTCCCGTGCGACACGCTGGGTGTATCGCGGAACAGCGACATGTGCGTGTGCGTCGCCACCCACGGATCGCCGACGTTTTCGCGCGCGAACGACACGGTGGCGCGGCCGAGGCGGTCGAAGGTCTTGCCGTCGGGGTGATAGCCGATCGAGTCCCACACCGCCGCACCGACGGCGAACAGGCGATCCGGCGACACAAAGGTCTGCACGTCGTCCAGACGCCACAAGAACTTATCGATGCTGAACCACACATTGCGCCACTGGTTCTTCTCGGCGTGATCGCGGCCGTGCACGAAGTTGGTGTACGTGCCAAACGCGACAAAGTCTTCTGCGAACAGATGGCGTGCCGCCGCGTAATCCACGGCTTGGACATGGTCGGACAGTTCCTTGAACCAGGCACGCACCGCGTCGGCATCGGCCGGCGCAACAGGGGTCAGAGCTTTAACAGACATGGTTTCTCCATGAAAAATTACGAGGAAATCGGCGCGGCGCCAGGAAACCAGCAAGCCACTTTGTGTTCGCCCGCCATTGCCGTCAGCGTCGGCGCTTCCTGGCGGCAACGTTCAACCGCCAGCGGGCAGCGCGGGTGATAGCGGCAGCCTGAGGGCGGGGACATCGGGCTGGGCGGTTCACCCAGCGCCACCGGAAACGTCCGCCGGCCATCGCGATGGCGTTCCGGCTCGGGCACGGCAGCCAGCAGGCCGCGCGTATACGGATGCAGCGGCCGGTCATAGACATCGTCACGACGACCGGTCTCGACCACCTGGCCGGCATACATGATGGCGATGCGATGCGAGATATGCCGCACCACGGCCAGATCGTGCGCGATCAGCAGGAAGGACAGTCCCAGTTCCTGCTGCAAGTCCTGGAACAGATTGATGATCTGCGCCCGCACCGAGACGTCCAGCGCCGACACGGGCTCATCGGCCACGATCAGCTCAGGCTGAATCGCCAGCGCGCGGGCAATGCCGACCCGCTGGCGCTGACCGCCGGAGAAGGCATGCGGATAGCGCCTGGCGGTGTCGGCCGGCAGGCCGACCTGGGCGATCAACTGCGCCACGCGTTCTTCCAGCGCACGCCGTCCCGCTGACCAGCCATGGACGATCAAGGGCTCGGCAATCGCATCGAACACCGTGTGACGCGGATTCAAACTGGTGGACGGGTCCTGAAACACGAGCTGCATGTGCCGCCGCAGTTCGCGCAATTGCGCGGTGCCTGCGGTGCTGATGTCTTCACCCCGAAACCGGATGGAGCCCGAGGTCAATGGCGTGCGGCGCAGGACCGCGCGGCCCAACGTCGTCTTGCCCGAACCGGACTCGCCCACCAGGCCCAAGGTTTCACCGCGCGCCAGTTCCAGCGAGACGCCATCGACCGCGCGCGCGGTCATGGGCCGGCTGAACCAGCCCGCCGAGCGCACCGGGTAATGCACGCGCAAATCCGCTACCTGCAACAACGGGGGCGTCATGCCACCTCCTTCCAGACCGGTGCAAACGGCCGCACACAGGCAGCCAGGCGTCCCGGCGACAGCGATTGCAACGGCGGCCGCGCGGCGCATGCCGCATCGGCGCCGGGGCAACGCGGCGCAAAATCACAATAGCTGCGCCGCACACGGGGATCGGGCGGCACGCCTTCGATTGCCGTCATGCGGTGCTGGTTATCCGACAGCCGTGGGGTGGCGCGCAGCAAGCCCGCGGTATAGGGATGGGCAGGCTGGGCAAACAAGGCATCGGCATCGCCGACCTCGACCAGACGGCCGGCATACATCACCGCGACGCGATCAGCCACCTGCGCCACCACGCCCAGATCGTGCGTCACCAGCAGCACCGCCAGCTTAAGGCGGGTTTTCAGTTCGGCCAATAGCGCCAGGATCTGCGCCTGGATTGTGACGTCCAATGCGGTGGTCGGCTCGTCGGCGATCAGGACCTGCGGATCGCAGGCCAGCGCCATGGCGATCAGAATGCGTTGCCGCTGGCCCCCGGAAAACTCATGGGGCAGGCGCGCCAGGCGTTCGGCCGGTTTGGGGATGCCCACCTGCTCCAGCAGACTGATGGTGCGCGCACGGCGCGCTGCGGCATTCAGCGCGGTATGGCGCTCCAACACTTCATCGATCTGCGTGCCGATAGTCAGGAGCGGATTCAGCGCACTCATGGGGTCTTGAAACACCATGGCGATGCGCCGCCCGCGGATGTCTTCCAGCGCCCGTTCCGGCAGGCTGAGCAGGTCTTGGCCGTCGAACAGCACGCTGCCCCCCGCCACCCGGCCGGGCAGGGTGGTCAAACCCATCAACGCCAAGGCGCAGGCGCTCTTGCCGGAGCCGCTTTCGCCAACCAGGGCCAGGGTCTCGCCGGCATGCAGATCAAAGGAGACGCGATCGACCGCGTTGACGCTGCCCTGGCGGGTCAGGAATTCAACGCTCAGATCACGAACGCTCAATAGAGGCTGCGTCGTCATCGCGCCTCCTTGGCCAGCAATTTGCGCGCGAAGTCCTTTTCGCGTTCCCGCGGGTCCAGCGCCAGGCGCAGGCGGCTGGCAGCCAGATTGACGCCCAGCACGGTCAGCGCGATGGATAGACCGGGAAAGGTCGCCAGCCACCAGGCGCTGGTCAGATAGTTGCGGCCATTGGCCACGTCCAGACCCCATGACACGCCGGGCGGTTGCACGCCGACGCCCAGAAACGACAGCGCCGCCTCGGCCAGCACGACGCGGGCAAACTCCAGCACCATCAAGGTGATAAGCGGCGCCGCCAGATTGGGCAAGACGTGGCGCAGCAGGATGCGAGCCGGCCGCGCGCCGGCCATCTCGGCGCTTTCGATGTAAGGCAGCTGACGCACCGACAGCACCACGCTGCGGATCTGCCGCGCGTAAACCATCCAGCCATTCAAGGCCAAGGCCAGAATGACCGTGCCGGGGCCCGGTCCCAGAATCACGAGGATCACCAGAGACAGCAGCAGGCCGGGGAAGGCCACATGGATATCGACCCAGCGCATCAGCACCGCGTCCACCCGGCCACCGGCGAAACCGGCAATCAAACCCACCAGCACGCCTACACCGGCAGAGATCGCCACCACGGCGGCGCCGATGAATATCGACAGCCGCGCGCCATGCAGCACCCGGCTCAGCACATCGCGTCCCAGGTTGTCCGTGCCCAGCAGATTCGCCAGGCTGCCGCGTTCTTCCCAGGCCGGCGGACGCAGGCGCGCGGACAACTTGATCGTGGCGGGGTCATAAGGCGCCAGCCACGGCAGGACGATGGCAACCGCTGCCAGCGCCAGCAGCAGCACCAGGGCCAGGATCCAGCCGCGTTGACGATCCGACAGGGCACGCCAGCCGCTTGCCGCCGGCGCGGGCACCGGCAATTCCCAGACGGGCGCGCTCATACCGCGATTCTCCGGTCCAGCAGCCGGTACACGATGTCCAGGCAAAAATTCAGAATCACGATCAGGAAGGCGATGAAGAAGACCACGGCTTGCAAGAGCACCAGGTCCTGGCGCTCGATGGCCTGCACCGCCGTCTGGCCCAGCCCCGGCCAGGCGAACACGGTTTCGACCACGACGGTATGGCCGGCCAGCATGGCGGCGAACTCCCAGCCCAGCAGCGCGACCGTCGGCACGGCGGCATTGCGCAGGGCATGCACCAGCACGATGCGCCGCGAGCGCAATCCCTTGGCGCGCGCCGTGCGCACGTATTGCGAATTGAGTTCGTCGATCAAGGCCGAGCGCAACATCATGGCGATACGTCCCAAGGCCGGTAAAGCCAGCGTCACGATGGGCAGCACGGCGCTGGCTGCGGTGTCCGATCCCGATGAGGGCAACCAGTTCAAGGTCACGGCAAACAGCAGGATCAGCAGCAAGCCCAGCCAGAATTGCGGCAGGGACAGGCCGCTCAAGCTCAGCAGCACCGAAATGCGATCCGCCCATTGCCCGGGTTTCAGGGCTGCGGCAATGGCCAGCGGCACGCCCAGCAGCACGGCGAATGCCAGCGCGCCCAGACACAAGGTGAGGGTGCCGGACAGGCGTTCGAGCACGATGTCCACGGCGGGCCGGTGTTGCCAGAGGGAGTCGCCAAACTGAAAGCTGGCGATATCGCGCAGATAGTGCACGTACTGCAGCCAGATCGGGCCATCCATGCCCAGCGCGCGCGCCAGCACGGCGCGGTCTTCGGCCGAGGCATCGACCGGCAGCATGGCTTGCACTGGATCGCCGATAAGACGCGTGACGACGAACACGATCGTCGTCACGCCCACCACGACCAGCAAGCCTTGCAGAAAGCGGCCCAGCAAAAAGCGCGGCAAGCCGCGCCCGCCCTGATTAGTCGGTGACACGGAAGTCCTTGAGCGGGATCAGGCCATCAACGCGCGGCGAGAATTCCACCCGCTTGGACAACCCGAAAATTTCTCCGCCATCGAGCAGGAAGACCAGATAGGCCTGATCGCGGCCGATCTGCAGGGCCTTGGAGTACAAGGCCTGACGCTTGGCGGGATCGGCTTCCTGGCGCGCGTCTTCGATCAGCTTCTTCAGTTCGGCATTGTCGTTGGCGGCCGCGACACCGCCTTCCGCGTAATAGGCGCTCAGCGTACGATCCGCGTCCAGCAATTGATTCGAATGGCTGCTGCTGATCTGCGCTTCGGTCGGCACGCGATTCTTGTTCAGCGCGTCCAGATATTCGGCCCAGGCCAGGACGCGGAAGTTGACCTTCAGGCCCGCGGCCTCCCAGTAGGCGGCAATGGTTTCCGCCAATTCCTTGTCTTTCAGCCAGCGGCCCGAGGGCGCGTAGAGATCGATGCTTTTGCCGTGGGCGCCAGCGGCCTTCAGCAGCTCGGTCGCGCGCTTGGGATCGTAGGGATAGGGCTTGATGGAAGCGTCATAGCCAAACCAGCCCGGCGCCAGCAATTGGCCGTGCGACACCGAGGCGTAGCCACCATAGAGGTCGTTGGCCAGCGCTTCCTTGTCCACCGCGTAGTTCAAGGCCTGGCGCACGCGCACGTCGGCCGTCAGGCCTTTCAAGGCGTTGAGCGACACAAAGGGCAGGTCGGTGCCCTTGAGGGTCACGGCCTTGGCCACGCGCTTGGTGTCTTCCGGCAGCAGATTGGTGATGAAGTCGAAATCGCCGGCGCGCAGGCCCGACAGGCGCGTGCCGGGTTCGGCGACGAAGCGATAGGTGGCGCGGTCGACATTGCCGACTGCCTTGGGGTTCCAGTAATTCGGGTTCTTGGTGAGGACGATGCGATTGCCCTTGGACCATTCCGTCAGCACATAGGGGCCGCTGCCCACCGGCTTCTGGCTCAAGCTGCCATCGGCGGCCGCGGCGGGCGACACGATGGTCAGCCAGGACAGGCGCGCCGGCAGCGCCGGATCCGCGCCATTGGTGTGCACCTTGACGGTCACGGCGTCCACGGCCTCGGCCTGCTTGATGCCGAGAAAGAACGGACGCTGGCGCGAGGCGGTCTTGGGATCGACGATGCGGTTGATGCTGGTCGCCACGGCAGCGGCGTCCAGGGGCTTGCCGTCGCTGAACTTGAGGTCCGGACGCAGCGTCACTTCCCAGGTTGTCGCGTCGATCTGACGCGGCAAGCCCGTAGCCAATTGCGGCACCAGATCGCCCGTGGGCGTGCGGGTCAGCAGGGTTTCGAAGATGTTGCGCGAGACAGCGCGCTCAGAGCCATCCTGCGCCGTCTGCGGATCCAGCGTCGAGGGCTCGGTGCCCAGCGCCAACGTGATATCAGCCGCCTGCGCGGCGCTCAGCACCGACGCAGACAGCAGCAAACCCAAAAACTGGTTAAGGCGCATGGCGCACTCCGGATCCATCGTAAATAAGGAAAACGAAGTTTGCCGCCAGAAAATCAAACGTGCCGTTCTAAGGATATGTCGCGGAAATACTTGACTGAGGCAGGGAGGGTTGAGGTATTAAGCCGCTCCGGACAGCAACACGGGCAGTTCCCAAGCCCGATGCCGCACCGGCTCGCCCAGATGTTTTTCCACCTGCACCAAGGCGGTCTGCGCGCTGGGCCCCTGCGTCAGCCGCGAGGTCCCGATGTCCGCGGTCAGTGCGTTCGGATTGCCATGCCTGTCCAGGTTGCCGTCGGGATCCGACCAGGCGCCCGTCGCCATGATCACCACCCCGCGCGACAGCCCGTCGTCCAGCACCGCGCCAGCCAGACATGCGCCACGGTCGTTGAAAACCCGCAGCACATCGCCGTTGCTGATGCCACGCTCGGCGGCATCCAGCGGATTGATCGCAATGGGTTCATGGCCGGACACTTTGCCGGCGCGCGACAGGCTGGCGGGATCCAACTGGCTGTGCAAGCGCGTGCGCGGTTGATTGGTCAGCAGATGCAGCGGCCATTGTTTTGCCGCGGGCGCGCCCAGCCATTCCGTGGGCGCCAGCCAGGCCGGATAACCGGGGCAATCGTCATACCCATATCCGGCCACCGCTTCGGAATACAGCTCGATGCGCCCCGACTTCGTGTACAGCGGGTTGGCGGCCGGATCCTGCCGAAAGCGCTCAAACAGCACATAAGGCGTTTCGGGCGGGGGCACTTCGGCATGCCCGTGCGCCCAGAAGGTCTCAAAGTCAGGCAGTTCGACGCCCCGCGCCTGACATCCCGCGCGCATGCCGTCATAAACATGCCGGCACCAGCCGGGCACATCGCGCCCCGCCGTGAACGCCTCGCCAAACCCGGCGCGCCGCGCGAGTTCCGCGAAGATATCGAAATCGTTTCGCGCCTCGCCCTGCGGCTCGACGGCGCGATGCATGGCGAACACATAAGGATCACGCGAAGATCCGCCCACGTCTTCGCGCTCCAGCGCCGTCGTGGCGGGCAGCACGATATCCGCGCGTCGTGCCAATGGTGTCCAGAAGGACTCGTGCACGATCACCGTCTCGGGCTTGCTCCAGGCCTGCCGCAAGCGATTCTGGTCCTGATGGTGATGAAACGGATTGCCGCCGGCCCAGTAGATCAGCTTCACGTCCGGGTAGACATGCCGTCCGCCGTTGAACTCGTACTCCGCGCCCGGCGCCAGCAGCATGTCGGCGATGCGCGCGACGGGAATCGCCAGGCCCGAGGGATTCTTGGGCACCGGAATCTCCGGCCCGGGGACCTGACGGCGCGGCTGGCCGATGCCGTTCAACGAGGCATGCCCAAAGGCAAAGCCGCCGCCGGGCATGCCGATCTGGCCCAGCATCGCCGCCAGCCCGATCACCGCCCAATACGGCTGCTCGCCATGCTGCGCGCGCTGCAAGGCCCAGGCGGCCGTCAACAGGCTGCGCTGCTGCGCCGCCTCGCGCGCCAGCGCAGCGATGCGTTCTGCCGGAATGCCGGTAATGGCTGCGGCCCACGCCGCATCCTTGGGCTGGCCATCGGTTTCGCCACGCAAGTACGCGGCCCAGCGCTCAAACCCGGTGCAATGGCTGGCCAGAAATGCCGCGTCGTGAAGATTTTCGGTCAGCAGGGTATGCGCCATGCCCAGCATCAACGCCGTGTCGGTGTTGGGCCGTATCGGCAGCCACTCGGCCGCCATCTCGGCGGGAATGTCGGCGCGTGTCGGGCTGATCACCACCAATTTGATGCCGCGCCGCTGTGCCTCGCCCAGCCAGCGCGGCAGGTTGTGCAGGCCCGAGCCGCCTGAAGTCACCTGGCTGTTCTTGACCGGAATGCCGCCAAAGGCGATCAGCACCCGGGTGTGTTCCAGCACGCTATCCCAATCCGTCACGTCGCCGCTTACAGGCGAGGTGGTGCCAATGACATACGGCAGCAGAAACTGCGCCGCGCCCCAGCTGTAGTTGCCGATCTGGTCGACGCAGCCGCCGCCCAGAAACAGGAACCGCCGGATCAGGCTGCGCGCATGGTGGACCCGCCCGGCCGAGGACCAGCCATACGAGCCGCCAAACACGCCGGCCGCGCCATGCTTGGCGCGCACGCGCGCCAGCTCGCCAGACACGAGGTCGAGCGCGCGGTCCCAGGAGATTTCGATGTAGTCGTCGCCCTCGCGGTCGCGGCGGCCTTCCAGCCAGCCGCGCCGCACCGCCGGACGGCGCACGCGCAGTGGCGAATGCACCATCTCGGGAATGGAGTCCAGCATGGGCGAGGGCGCCGGATCCGGCCCAAAGGGCTCGCAGCCGACCAGGCGGCCGGCTTCGGTGATTGCCGTGAAGGCGCCCCAGTGCGCGAGCGAGGGGTGACGTGTACGTGCCATGCGGAAAACTCAGAGTGCGGTTCGATCCTGTACCAGCCTGACCCAGAATGCGGCGCCATGGCTGATGGCTTAGTCGTTGAAATCATACTGCGGCGTGTGCAGGCCCGACGCATCACCTTCACTGGCATCGCCCGACAGTGACTTAGAATTGCCGGTCAAGACCGGCTATTTCCGCGCCGATCAGCAGACCGTTCAACAACCGTATGGCAACGACATTCCAGCTGGATACGCTCAAGATTCAGATGAACGAGGCGGCGCTCCAGCGGTTGGACCTGCATCAGCGCATCCAGCGGGCGCTCCGCGCGCTGATCTTGGACGGCGCGCTGGGACCGCGGGTCAAGCTGCCCGCGACGCGCGGCTTGGCCAAGTCGCTGGGCGTGTCGCGCGACACCGTCGAAAACGCCTACGTGCAACTGCATCGCGATGGCTACATCGTGCGTCGCGAGGGCTCGGGTAGCTATGTGTCCGAGACGGTGGGAATCGAACTGCGGGGCGCGACGCGCAAGCGGGCAAGGCTGGAGCGCAAGCCCGGCGCGGCGCAACCGGGTGCGGGTCTGAGCCGCCGCGGGCGGGCGATCCTGGATAGCGGCGGCGTTTCAGACCAGCAGGTCATCAAGGCGTTCGCCACCGGGCTGCCCGAGACGCGCACGTTTCCCACCGGCGTCTGGGAACGCCTGCAGCGCCAAGTCATGAAGGACAGCCGCAGCCACGTGCTGCTGCATGGCGAACCGCAGGGCGCTGAACCGCTGCGCCGAGCCATCGCTGCCTATCTGAATCTGGAGCGTGGCGCCAAGGTCGTGCCCGAGCAGGTCCTGGTGCTCAGCAGCACCCGGCAAGCGCTCTTCCTGTGCGCGCAACTGCTGGCCGACGCCGACACGCCCATCCTGATGGAGAATCCCGGTTACTTCGGCGCCCGCAAGTCGTTCGAGGCCGCCGAAACGCGGATCGTGCCGATAGACGTCGATGCGCAGGGCATACGCATGGACCTCCTGCGCGCGGACCGCAGCGGCGCCAGTTGCGTGTATGTGACGCCGTCGCACCAGTATCCGACGGGCGTGACGTTGTCACTGGAACGCAGGCTGGAGCTGGTCGGTTGGGCAGCCGACCATGGCAAGTGGATCATCGAGGACGACTACGATAGCGAATTCCATTACGACGGTTTGCCGACCGCCTGCGTGCAGGGCCTGGACCGGCATCAACGAACCTTGTACCTGGGTACGTTCAGCAAGACGCTGTATCCCGGCCTGAGGATGGGATACATGGCGCTGCCGCCGGAACTGGTCGACGCCTTTTCACTGGCGCGCAGCATCATGGACGGACACACGCCGCAGATACTGCAGTTGACACTGGCCCGCTTCATGGAAGACGGTCATTACCATTCGCACGTTCGGGCGATGCGCAAGCTGTACGCGGGGCGCCGCGAGGTTCTGCTGGCGTCGCTGGTAAAGCGGCTCGGCCACGTCGCGCAGGCCGTGCGTCCCCCCGGCGGCCTGCAGATCCCGTGCCTGCTCGAGCCAGGCTGGTCCGAGGAAAGGACCCTGCTTTTGGCAGAGCGCGCCGGCCTGCGCCTGCCCGGCCTCAGCCGGCTGTATGCCGGCGCGTACAAGCAACCGGGCTGGCTGTTGGGCTATGCGTCGTTGACGGCCTACGAGATCGAGGACGCCGTGCTGCGTCTGGAGAACGCGCTGTCAAGGGCCTGACCTGCCTTGAAGGGGCAGCATGGAGCGCCGTGCCTGAGGGCCGCCGTGCATCAGCAGATGCGCAGTCAGGCCGGCCACCAGCCCCCAGAATGCGCCGCCCACGCCCAGCATCGTGACGTTCGCGGCGGTGGCCAGAAAAGTGATGAGCGCCGTCTCACGCGTGCGCACGTCGGCCATGGCGTTGGCCAGGCTGCCGCCAATCGCGCCAAGCAAGGCAAGGCCGGCCAGCGTGGTGATGAATGCCTTGGGCAGCACCATGAAAAGTGTCGCCAACGTAACGCCGAAGGTGCCGACCAGGATGTAGAACGCACCGCAGGCTAGACCCGCGATGTAACGCTTGGCGGGATCTTCATGGGCGTCCTTGCCGGTGCAGATGGCGGCGGTGATCGCCGCGACATTGAATGCGTGCGCCCCGAAAGGCGCCATGAGGAGCGAGCCCAGTCCCGTCACGGTCAGGATCGGATTCGCGCTGGTCCGGTAGCCATCGTTGCGCAGCACCAGCATGCCGGGCATGTACTGACCCGTGAGTGTGATGATGAAAAGGGGCAAGGCAACGCCCAGCGCGGCCTGCAGCGAGAAGCCGGGCATTTCGAACACGGGCGCCGCCAGGCGCAGATGGACAGCCGAGAAGTCGATCCGGCCCTGCGCGATGAGCAATGCGAGGCCGATGGCCAGGATGCCGATCACGGCGAAGCGCGAGGAGAAGCGCTTGAGCAGCGCGTAGGACACCACCAGAACGATCACCAGCAGGGGGTCGGCGCTGGCGCCGCCAAAGGCATTGACGCCAAACTGCAGCAGGATGCCCGCCAGCAGACCGGCGGCGATGCCCCCCGGGATCCTGCGCACAAGCTTTTCGAAAGCACCCGACAGCCCCAGCACGATAAAACCCAGCGCCGATAACATGTACGCGCCGATGACTTCTTGATAAGGCGTGAAGGGCATGACCGTGGCCAGGAACGCGGCGCCGGGCGTGGACCACGCCGTAATGATGGGCGCCTTGTAGCGCCAGCTGAGCAGCGCGCCGGTGGCGCCCACCCCGATGGACACCGCCCACACCCAGGAGGTGGTCTGCGCCGGCGACAAGCGGGCCAGCTCTGCCGCCTGAAACACCAGGACAAACGTGCCGCCGTAGTTCACCAAAACCGATATCAGTGCCGCGACGGTCGGGGATAGGAAGTCGGCGAGTCGGATATCCACCCGAGGTGCTGTCATGAATCACTCCGCATTCAAGGGGCGCCCGGCCGCAGGCCGGACTTGAACGGGGAGTCTATGGGGGGCGCGGCAGGTTGATACCTGCCACATCCAGCCGGGCGGGCAGACCGCTTCTGATGTGGAACGTCTCTTAAAGCTCGTCCAGGCGTGTCAAGGTCAGCGCGGCGTGCTCGCCCGTTTTCTGTTTCCTGTCGTACGAGCATCCACGGCAGTAATCGCCCCAGGATTTGCCGGATGAAGCCCTCGACCGCTGCCAAGTGCGCGCGCCCCGTTTCGTAGGCGGCCTGCGCCTGCCGCGCCAGCTCGTCTGGGTGCCGCATCTTGGTGTTCAAGGCGAAGGCGGCGAATATCGCCAGGATTTTTTGTGCGTGGTGCAGCACGTAGTCCGTCTCTTGACGCAATTCCATCAGCACATACACGACGTCCGGGTCGGTCCGGGCGAACCAGCTGTGCAGCGGATTCAGCTGATCGCCGAGAATCAGGCGTAGGGTGTGCGCCCTCGCGCTTGGATGTCATGGCGCGCGGTCCCGCATCAGGAGGCCGGTTCCAGTGGCGGCTGTTCGCGATCCTGGCTGACCCAGATGAATGCGTCGGTGTCCAGGCCCAATGCCTTGGCGCGGCGCAGGATGTCGTCGCGCGTATCGCGGCCAAGCGTCTTGTCACGCGCGAGAATCCAGGCGTAGCTGCGATCCGGGCCAACGACCAGGGCCCAACGATAATCCGGGTCCAATGCGGCCACATGGTAGCCGCCATAGAAGGGGCCGAAGAACGACACTTTCAGCGATGCCACCGACGGGTCACCCGTGAAGCGGGCTCGCCCCTGCGCCGAACGCCAATCGCCTTGCGAACCCTTGGCCGGGTCGAACCCGCGGTTGACGACGCGCACGGTGCCGTCATCCTGCAGCGTGTAGTGGGCGGTGACGTCCGTCATGCCGCGTTCGAAGCTGTGGTCCAGCCGCGCGATTTCAAACCAGCGTCCTTCATAACGATGCACGTCGAAGGAGCCAACGGGTCTCACGCCCTTGGGCGGCGTCGTCGCGGCACAGCCATACAACGTCAAACCCAACAGTCCCAAGGCCAGCCACGGGGCGACGTGCCGCAACGGGTGGATGAAACGACGAACGGCTTCTGCATGGCGCATGAAAAACCTCCGCTGTATTTGAATCTGCGCTACATCACCTTTACCGCCCGCCCGATGAACTGGATCGGTCCGGTCGGCTTGCCGGTGGGCGAGCCGGTGGCCGGTTCCAGCGTCAGTTCAAACAACTGGTTCGGCTCCAACGGGGGCAGCTTGTCCAGCGCGATGCGCACGGGCTCTCCGGGTTTGATCAGACCCAGCGAGACCGGGCCGGCCCAGCCGTCGGCCTTGGTCCAGAATTCCAGCGCACGATCGGCCGGGACCTGCATGGCCGCGATGGGCACCAGTTGCACCTCGCGCTGACCGGCACTGGCCTGCACGACCCAGCCCGGCGTTTGCGACTGCGGCGCGACCAGGACCACCATGTACTGCACGGGAACCGGCGCTGGCGTGGGCCGCAGCGCAAGCGTTCCGGCCAGCACCAGGGCGGCGGCCAGACCGCTGGCGGCCGCGCCGCGCCAGAAAAACAGGCTGTCCCACCAACCCGGGCGCGTCGGCTGCGCGGCTTGGCGGGCCGCGCTCTGGCGATCCAGCGTTTCCGCGATGCGAGGCCACAGGCCGGGCGACGGCTCCACGGGAGTGGCCAGGCTGCTGAGCGGCAGCAGGCGTTCTTCCCAGCGGTCGACGGCGGCGCGCAGGGCGGCATCATGCGGCAGGCGGGCGTTGACGTCGCGCCGGCGCGCGGCGGACAAGGTGCCCAGCACGTATTCGCCGGCCAGTTCGTCCAGGTTGTCGGGGGAAGGGGATGGGGCGCTCATGCCAGGCATTCCTTCAGCGCTTTCAGGCTGCGCTTGATCCAGGCTTTGACGGTGCCCAGCGGTGCGCCCAGGCGCTGCGCAATCTCACTGTGCGACAGGCCTTCCACATAGGCATGCAGCACGCAGTTGCGGCGCACGGGTTCCAGTTGCTCGAGGCACGGGCCGATGCGGCCGGCGCTGTCGCGCCAGTCGAACGCGTCGCGCGTGTCGTGCCAGGCGTCGATCGCGTCGCGGGCGTCGAGCGCGGCGGCGGTGTCGTCGTCGACGGCGGTTTCGTGGCGGCTGTCCCGCACGGCGTTCAGCGCCAGGTTGCGCGCGACGCTGTAGAGCCAGCCGCGGGCCGAGCCGCGCGTGGCGTCGAAGCTGCCGGCACGGTGCCAGATATTGACGAAGGCGTCGTGCACGATGTCTTCGGCCCGGGCGCGGTCGCGCACGATGCGCTGCGCGACGCCCAGCAGGCGGGGGCCTTCGTGGCGGTACAGGGCTTCCAGCGCCGAGCGGCGCCCCGCGGCGCACTGCTCGAGGGCGGCGTTGTAATCGAAATCCGGATCAGGTCGGTTCGGCATGCGCGCAGAGCAGGAAGGGGTGGGCACGGACCGGGCTGACAAGCCCCGGGCGGCGGCGGATCCAGGCATGTTACCGGACTCCCGCCGCCGCGGCCCGCCCGGTGTCAGTCCGCCTTCCAGAAGAGGTAGTCGGCCTGGTACGACACCTGGCTGCGTTCGCCGGCCTTGGTGCAAGGCTTCTGCGGCGCCACGCCGCCCTTGAGCGCCGTGCGCTGGATGTACGTGACGCCGGTCAGGGCGCCGGCGCCCATGGCGGGATTGGCCTTGACCAGTTGATAGGGCAAGTTGCCCGCGCCAGCCGGCGCCACGGCGACCTGCGTGCCGGTCAGCTTGGAGCCGTCCGCGGCTTCCCAGGTGGCGGGCGGGCCGTAGTAGGTGCCGACCTGCTTGCCCTGGCGGTCTTTCAGCACCGCCTTCGGACCGGCGAAGACCCATTCCATCTGGTCCTTGGCATCGGCCTTGGCGCGGCATTCATAGGTGATGTCGCCCGTGCCCACGGTTTCCCAGGCCACTTTGTGGCCGGCGGGTACCTGAACAGAAGCGGGCAGGGTGTCCTGCGAGGCGGCCAGAGCCGGGGAGGTGTGCAACATGCCGCAAGCGGCCAGCAGAGCGGCCGCGAATAGGCCGTTGGCGGGGGTGTGGCGAATCATCATGAGCGGTCTCCTGCGCAGTAAAACGCTGCGGATACGGCGCACGGAATGTGCGCCGTTGCAGGTACTACACGCGGGAGCCGTGATCGGATGCAGGCCGCGGGAAATATTTCGCGGCTTGGACTTGCCTGTATCATCCGCTGCAAGACATCCGTCCTCCGAGCGGCTTATTTCTGTCGCGCGGCCTGATCGCAGTGACCCCGGATAGCCGCCATGCCCGATCCGCTTCGTCTGCAGGCTTTGATACAGGAATGCGCTCGCGGCCAGGAGTCCGCGCTGGCGGAACTCTATCGTCAGACTTCCCCGCATCTGTTTGCCCTCGCGGTACGTATATTGCGGCGAAGCGACTGGGCCGAGGAAGTCCTCCAGGACAGCTTCATCAATATCTGGCGCAACGCCGCCCGTTATTCATCGGAGCAGAGCCAAGTCATGACCTGGATGACGCGCATCGTGCGCAACCGCTGCATCGACCTGCTCCGCCGGCCGGACCTGGAACGTCCCGATGCCGACGGCGCATTGACGCAGGCCTGGGCCGATGACGCGCCGGGCCCGTTCGAACGCTTGCAACGCGACCAGGACGGTCAGCGCCTGGCGGACTGCCTGAAACAGCTCGAGGGGCAGCAACGCGCTGCCATCGCGCTGTCCTTTTTCGACGACCTCAGTCACAGCGAGATCGCCCGCCGCCTGCAGGCCCCGCTGGGCACGATCAAGAGCTGGGTGCGGCGCGGCATGGACCGGCTCAAGAGGTGTCTGTCATGAACTACACCAATCCTCAACTGCGCGAGCGGCTTGCCGCGGATTACGTGGCCGGCGCCATGCGCGGGGGCGCACGCCGCCGTTTCGAGGGCTTGATGGCCGCCGACGCCAACCTGCGCCGCCAGGTGCGCGAGTGGGAGAACGACATCTACCCCCTGTTGTGGTCGCTGCCGGCCCGGGTGCCGCCGCGCCGCGTGTGGCGCGCCATCGAGGCGCGCCTGAAGCCAGGCGGCGGCCGCGGCTGGCAGGGCCTGGCATTTTGGCGCGTGGTGAGCGGCGCGCTGGCGGCCTTGCTGGTGGCAGGGGTGGTGATCTACCCGATGCAGGTTGACCGTGCTGCGCGCTCGCAATTGATGGCGGTGCTGCAAAGCCCCGAGGCGCAGGCCATGCTGGTGGTGCGCGCCGACGAGCGCGGCGGCCTGCACGTGCACGCCTTGCAGGATCTGGCCTCGCGCGCCGACGGCAAAGCGCTGGAGCTCTGGGTGATTCCGCCGGGACAGGCGCCGATATCCGTCGGGGTGGTGGCGCCCGAGGGCTTGACGGCGTTGCCGCCCCGCGCCCAAGGCCTGGAAGGGGGGCAGACCCTGGCCATCACGCTCGAACCGCCGGGAGGGTCACCGACGGGCAAGCCCACCGGACCGGTCATCATGAAGGGCGACGTGCTCAAGATCTGAGCCGCATCCAAATCGGGGCGGGCCGCGTATAGAGGGGTGTTCCGTTGCGGAGTGCCCCCATGTCTTCCTGGATCGACGCCAGCCCGCGTGGGTTGCTCGCCATCATGGCCGTGGCAGCGCTGGCCCTGGGCCTGCTGGCCGCCTGTTCACCGTTGACGCTGCTTAACGGCGCTGTACCTGAGGACGCCAGCGGCGTCACCGCGGACATTGCCTACGGCACATTGCCGCGTCAGCGCCTGGACGTCTACCGGCCACCCGGCGCGACGGGCGCGCCCGTGGTGGTTTTCTTCTACGGCGGTGGCTGGCGCAGCGGTGAACGCGCGGACTACCGGTTTGTGGGCGACGCGCTGGCGGCACGCGGCATGGTGGCCGTGGTCGCCGACTACCGCCTCTATCCCGAAGCCGGCTTTCCCGCATTCCTGCATGATGCCGCCATGGCGGTCGCGTGGACCCAGCGCCATATTGGGGCCTATGGCGGAGATCCTGAGCGCGTATTCGTCGCAGGCCACAGTGCCGGCGGGTACATCGCGGCCATGCTGGCGCTGGATGGGCGCTGGCTGGGCGGCGCCGGTTCCAGCCCCGCGACCCTGGCCGGATGGATCGGGCTGGCCGGCCCCTATGACTTCCTTCCCATCGTGGCGGGCGGCGTGCGGCCGGTGTTCGGCTATCCGGACACGCCGGCCGACTCCCAACCCATGCACCATGTCAGTAGCCACGCGCCACCCGGTCTGCTGCTGACAGGCACCGCTGACACGACGGTCGATCCGCGCCGCAACAGCGTCAGCCTGGCGCACGCCCTGCAGGATGCGGGCGCGTGTGCGCACTTGGTGCAGTACCCCGATCTGGGCCACAAGCTGCTGGTGGGAGCGCTGTCGCGGCCGCTGCGCTGGCGCGCACCGGTGCTCGACGACGTCAGCGCGTTCGTCGCTCGCCCCTGCGCATCCCCATTGGGAAAGTAAGGGTATTCACTTACGCATCCGATGCAACGCCGCGCCCGTATATCCCCACACGTTTCCCACAGGACAGCATGATGCGCTCCGTTCTTACCGGCTGGACCGCTTCGATTCGGCGCTGGGTCGATACGCAGGCGCAGGACGCGCCGCGCTTCGACTCCGATCGCATCGACTCCGATCACATCGACTGGACTCGCGCCTTGCCTTTCGCCTTGCTGCACGCCGGCTGCCTGGGTGTGCTGTGGACCGGCGTGTCGCCGGTTGCACTGGCGCTGGCGGGGGCGCTCTACGCGGTGCGCATGTTCGCTTTGACCGGCTTCTATCACCGCTACTTCTCGCATCGCACGTTCCGCACCTCGCGCGGCGCGCAGTTGGTGTTTGCCGTGCTGGGGGCATCGTGCGCGCAGCGCGGTCCGCTGTGGTGGGCGGCCCATCATCGCCACCATCATCGCCATGCCGACGATGCGCATGATCTGCACTCGCCGCGCCTTCACGGCTTCTGGTGGAGCCACATGGGCTGGTTCCTGACGCGCCGCGCCTTCGCCACCGACCTCACTCGGGTGCCGGACCTGCGCGGCTACGCCGAACTGCGGTGGCTCGACCGCTTCGACGCGGCGGTGCCGCTGGCGCTGGCGTTGGGGTGCTACGGGCTGGGCGCGCTGTTGGCACGCGTGGCGCCCGGCCTGGGCACCGACGGGCCGCAGATGCTGGTGTGGGGCTTCTTCATCTCAACCGTGGCCCTGTTCCACGCCACTGTGACGATCAACTCGCTGGCGCACCGCTACGGCAAGCGGCGCTACGACACCGCCGACGATAGCCGCAACAACGCCTGGCTGGCGCTGCTGACGTTCGGCGAGGGCTGGCACAACAACCATCACTTCTATCCGGGATCGGCGCGCCAAGGTTTTCGTGCGCACGAGATCGACATCACCTGGTACGGCCTGCGCCTGCTGGCTGCCACCGGCCTCATCTGGGACCTCAAGGCGGTGCCGGCCTGGGCGCTGGCCGCTGCCAAGGAGTGAACATGCGCATCGCCATCATCGGTTCGGGCATCGCGGGGCTGGTCTGTGCCTGGAAGCTAAGCCGCGATCACGACGTCACGCTGTACGAGGCCAACGATTACCTGGGCGGGCATACCCATACGCACAGGGTCGAGCAGGGTGGCCGGCGCTATACGGTGGACAGCGGATTCATCGTCCACAACCCGCTCAATTACCCGCATTTCACGGCATTGCTGGCGGAGCTGGGCGTGTCGTCGCAGCCCACCACCATGAGCTTTTCGGTGCACAAGCAGGCGGACGATCTTGCCTATAACGCCACCTCGCTGGACACGCTGTTCTGCCAGCGGCGCAATCTGCTGTCGCCGCGATTCCTGGGCATGGTGCGCGACCTGATGCGCTTTTACCGGGAGGCGCCCGCGCTGTTGCGCGCGCCGGAACCAGGCCCCACGCTGGGCGAATATCTGGCGCAACACCGTTACGGCGAGGCGTTCCGCACCGACCACCTGATTCCGATGGCGTCGGCGCTGTGGTCGTCGCCGGCCTCGCGTATCCTGGAGTTTCCTGCGCGATACCTGGTGCGGTTCATGGCGAACCACCAGATGCTGCGCCTTGGCGGTCGGCCGCAGTGGCGTGTGGTGCAGGGTGGATCGAGCCGCTACATCGACGCCATGCGTCGGCAATGGACGGTGCGCGAGCGGCTGAATTGCGCCGTGCGCGCCGTGAGGCGCCTGCCGGGCAGCGTGCAGGTGATGACGCGCGATGGCCAGGACCACCATGACGAAGTGATCTTCGCCTGCCACAGCGATCAGGCGCTGGCGCTACTGGCCGACCCGTCGCCGCAGGAACGCGAGATCCTGGGCGCCATCACCTACCAGGACAACGACGTGGTGTTGCATACCGACGCCCGCCTGTTGCCGCGCCAGCGCAAGGCCTGGGCCGCCTGGAACGCCTACGTGCCGGCCGATCCCTACGCGCCGTGTTCGGTCAGTTATTGCATGAACCTGCTGCAGGGCATCAGGTCGCCGCAGCCCTTCATCGTGACGCTGAATCGCAGCGATGCCATCGAGCCGGGCAAGGTGCTGGCGCGCATGCGTTATCACCACCCCTTGTACACCCACGAATCCGTGGCCGCGCAGGCGCGCCGCACCGAGATATCCGGTCGCCGGCGCAGCTGGTTCGCCGGCGCCTACTGGGGCTGGGGCTTTCATGAAGACGGCGTGGCCAGCGCGCTGGACGTGGTGCGCGGCATCCTGGAACAGCCGCGGGTCTGGGCGAGGGAGGCGGCATGAACGTGCAAAGCGCCGTCTACGAGGGCCGAGTGACGCATCGGCGCCACCATCCGCACCCGCATGGCTTCGGCTACCGCATGGCGCAACTTTACCTGGACCTCGACGAGATCGACTCGGTATTCCAGGGCCGCTGGCTGTGGTCGGTGGACCGGCCCAACTTGGCGCAGTGGCGTCGGGCGGATTATCTCGACGCCGGTGAAGGGCTGCCGCTGGCGCAGGCGGTGCGGCAACGCCTGCGGGCGCAGTTGGGAGACGTGCCGGACGGTCCCATCCGCCTGCTGGCGCACCCCCGCTACGCCGGCTATGTCTTCAATCCCGTGAGCTTCTATTACTGCTTTGATGCCGACGGCCGGACGCTGGCGGCGATCGTGGCGGAGATCACCAATACGCCTTGGAAGCAGCGCCATTGCGTGGTGCTGCCGGCCGCCGCCGCCGAGCGCAAGGGCGACGCGATGGCGTGGCGTTTCGACAAGCGCTTTCACGTATCGCCCTTCATGCCCATGGACTGCGCGTACGACTGGGGCTTCAACCTGCCCGCCGACGACCTGCGGGTGCATATGCGGGTCAGCCGGGAGGGCGTGGCGCAGTTTGACGCGCGCCTGGATCTGCAGCGCCGCGCCCTGGACGGCGCGGCGCTGGCGCGCCTGCTGTGGCGCTATCCGTTGATGACGCTGCAAGTCATCGGCGCCATTCATTGGCAGGCGCTGCGGCTGTGGCTCAAGCGCAATCCCGTCTACGACCATCCCCGCACGCCCAACGGAGAACCGCGATGAAACCCATGACGCCCTCGGAACACGCCTCGGTCGCGGCCAGCCGCCGCACCACGGCGCTAGACCGGCTGCTGCGCCAGCGCCTGTTTGCCAGCCTGGCGGCGCTGGATCACGGCCGGCTGCTGATCGAGGATTGCCTGGGCAGCGCCACGCTGGGCCGCGGCGAGCCGTGCGTGCGCCTGAGCGTCAGCGATCTTGGCTTCTACCGGCTGGTGGCCGCGCAAGGCAGCGTTGGCGCGGGCGAGGCCTACGGCGACGGTCTTTGGCGCTGCGACGACCTGGTCGGGCTGGTGCGCCTGCTCGTGCGCAACCGCGAGACGCTGGACGCCATGGAGTCGGGGTTGGCGCGGCTGGCCGGCTGGGCGCTGCGGCGCTGGCATGCCGGCAACCGCAATACCCGCGATGGCAGCCGCCGCAACATCGCCGCCCACTACGACCTCGGCAATCCCTTTTTTGCGCTGTTTTTATCGGACGACCTGATGTATTCGTCGGCGCTGTGGGCCGACGGCGATGACACGCTGGAGGCGGCGTCCCATCGCAAGCTGGAGACGATCTGCCGCAAGCTGGCACTGCGTCCCGCGGACCGCGTGGTGGAGATCGGCAGCGGCTGGGGCGGTTTGGCCATCCACGCGGCGCGTCATCACGGCTGCCACGTCACAACAGCGACGCTGTCGCGCGAGCAGCACGACCTGGCGGTCGAACGGGTGCGCGCCGCCGGCCTGCAGGACCGCGTCAGCGTCGTGCTGCGCGACTATCGCGACCTGCAGGGCCAGTACGACAAGGTGGTGTCGGTGGAAATGATCGAAGCCGTCGGCGCGAATTTCCTGGAGGCGTATTTCGCCAAGGTCGCCAGTCTGCTAAGCCCGCATGGCCGTGCGCTGATCCAGGCGATCACCATTGAAGACCACCGCTATGCGCAGGCGTTGGCATCGGTCGATTTCATCAAACGCCACATCTTTCCGGGCAGCTTCATTCCGTCCATCGACGCCATGCTGCGCGCCAAGACCCGCGCCTGCGATCTGGCGCTGGTGCACCTGGAGGACTTCGGCCTGTCGTACGCGCGCACGCTGCAAGTCTGGCGTGAGCGTTTCCTGGCGCGGCAGCCCGAGGTGCGGGCCCAAGGATTCGATGCGCGCTTCTGCCGCTTGTGGGAGTTCTACCTGGCGTACTGCGAAGGCGGTTTTCGTGAGCGATCCATCGGTGTCGCGCACCTGCTGCTGACGCATCCGCAGGCGCGCGCCGAGGGCGCTCGCTGGGTAGGGGAGGGATCATGACGATCTGGCAGCAATGGGTTTGCATCGCGGTCGTCATGATCGCCGCGATGGCGCTGGCCTGGCGCTGGCAGCGGCGCCACGCCAACGCGGGCATTGTCGACGTGGTGTGGGCGCTGGGCATGGGCGGGGCCGCCTGGCTGATCGCCGCCACCGGCGAGGGCAGCCTGGCCGTCAGGCTCGCCCTTGCGGTGATGGCGGGTGTCTGGTCGCTGCGGCTTGCATGTCATCTGTGGCGCCGCGTGCGCGCCGGCGAGGACGGCCGTTATCACGCGCTGCGCGAACACTGGCAGGGCCACCAGGGAAAGTTCTTCGGCCTGTTCATGCTCCAGGCCGGGCTGGTGATGCTGTTCTGCCTGCCCTTCCTGGCGGCGGGCGCCAGCCCGGCGCAAGGCGGGCCCGTGGCGCTGGGCCTGCTGATCTGGCTGGCCGCCCTGTCGGGCGAGGTGATTGCCGACCGCCAGCTCGACCGCTTCCGCGACAACCCCAATCATCGTGGCCTGACCTGCCGGCACGGCGTGTGGCGCTATTCGCGGCATCCTAACTATTTCTTTGAGTGGTGCCACTGGTTCGCCTACGTCGCCTTGGCGTGGGGATCACCACTGGCGTGGATGGCCTGGCTGGGGCCGGTGCTGATGTATGTGTTCCTGCGCTGGATCAGCGGCATTCCGTTTACCGAGCAACAGGCGCTGCGCACGCGCGGCGACGACTATCGCGACTACCAACGCCGCACACCGGCCTTCTTTCCCTGGTTTCCGAAATCCTGACGAGGCATGCCATGACGACCGCCATTCTGCACGACACTTCGTTGCCTGCCGACCGCCCCGCGCCCGGCCTGCTCGGCCTGGCTGAGCGTGGCCTGCTGCCCGATGCGTTGCTGCGCCTGGGCATGCGGCGCCTCTGCGCCGAGCGTCTGGCGCAGGAATACGCGGGCGGCATCGAGGCATGGACCGAGCGCGACCGCCAGCTTATCGCCGGCCTGCGCACCAGCGCGGTTGCCATCCATACCGACGCCGCGAACACCCAGCACTACGAGTTGCCGACCGCGTTCTTCCAGCTTTGCCTGGGCGCGCGCATGAAGTATTCAAGCTGCTATTACCCGACTGGCGGTGAAACCCTGGACCAGGCCGAAACCGCCATGCTGCGCCTGTACGGCGAGCGCGCCGAGCTGGCTGACGGCCAGGACATCCTGGAGCTGGGTTGCGGCTGGGGGTCGTTAACGCTGTGGATGGCCGAACGCTTTCCCAACGCCCGCATCACCGCGGTGTCGAACTCAGCCACCCAGCGCCAGCACATCGAGGCGCGCTGCCGCGAGCGCGGCTGGTCGCACGTGCGCGTCGTGACCTGCGACGTCAATGTGCTGGCGTTGCCCGCCGCCGCTTTCGACCGCTGCGTGTCGGTGGAAATGTTCGAGCACATGCGCAACTACCAGGACCTGATGGCGCGCATCGCGCAGTGGCTGCGGCCCGGCGGCAAGCTGTTCGTGCACATCTTCGCGCACCGCGAACGCGCCTACCCGTTCGAGACGGACGGCGCCGGCAACTGGATGGGACGGCACTTCTTCACCGGCGGCATCATGCCGTCGGCTCAGACGTTGCTGCACTTCCAGCGAGACCTGAGGCTTGAGGAGCGCTGGTTTCTCGACGGCACGCATTACGCCCGCACCGCCAATCATTGGCTCGCCACCCAGGACGCCCGCCGGGAACCGGCGCGGGCGGCGTTGGCAGAGGCTTACGGCCCGTCCTTGGCCCGCTTGTGGCACCAGCGCTGGCGCATGTTCTGGATGGCATGCGCCGAGCTCTTCGGCTACGAGGACGGCCAGCAGTGGGGCGTGGCGCACTACCGCTACACGCGGCCCTGAGGAGAACGATCATGTTTCGAACCCTGTGCATCGGCGTGACGGCCCTACTGGCCGGTTGCGCGTCGCCGCCGGCCATGCCGCCGGTGGCCCACGTGGACCTGGACCGTTTCATGGGCGACTGGTTTGTGATCGCGCATATTCCCAGCTGGCCCGAGCGCAATGCCTATGACGCAGTGGAAGGCTACCGGCTGTTGCCGGACGGCCGCGTGCAGACCGATTTCCGCTACCGCGATGGCAGCTTCGAGGCGCCCATCGACACCATGCACCCGGTGGCCACCGTGCGGCCAGGCACCGGCAACGCGGTGTGGGGCATGCAGTTCATCTGGCCCATCAAGGCCGAGTACGTCATCGCTTATCTGGACGAGTCGTACCAGACCACCATCATCGGCCGCTCCAAGCGCGATTACGTGTGGATCATGGCAAGGACGCCGTGCCTGGACGACGCCGTCTATGCCGATCTGCTGAGCAGGGTGACCGCGTTGGGTTATACGGAAGCGCCGCGCAAGGTGCCGCAACGCTGCGAGCGGTGACACCGGATGGCGGGCGCGATCGTGCATCGGCGGGCGTCTGTGGCGGCAGAACGACTCGATGAGCGAGTTCTGGAAACTGAAATCATTGTCATTTACAATTGCGGCCTTTCCCGTCCTCCGTATCGCAGCGCGACGGCGACCAAAACGGACACGCCACTGATTGAAGATCCCGCGTCGGTGTCGATCGTGACCAGCGAGCAGATCGAGGCCCAGCAACCCAAGACCGTGACGCAGGCGCTGCGGTACACGCCGGGCGTGACCAGCGAAGTGGCGGGGGGCAGCGCATGCATCGTCCGATTTGCGCGTCAAACGGTTCCCTGTAAATCGGGTACGCTCTGACGCTCGCAAATCCGGGAAGACTCGATATGTGGCGCACGTTCTTCAAGATGTCGTTGACGGTGGGTTGGGTGCTTTGGCTGGCCGCCATGGCGTGGTTTGCGGTGGGCATGGCGCGGTACATACCGTCGGCCGACGCGACGCTGACGCCCATTACGTTGACACCCGGCCAAACGGCGCGGGCCGAGGTTTACCGCATCCGCGAAGCGCCGTTGTGGATGGAGGCGCGTTTTGGCGGTCCGATGGGCCGGGAGCGGCCTGAACTGGGAGACTCCGCAACGCGAATCGACGCGCCGGACGCGAAGCCGCGCATCATCAACCCCGGAGATCCAGTGCGAATCCGTGTGCGCGATGGCAAGGAGCTGGACGTCGTGGTGAGCGCGGCGCCGCGCAGCGGCGCCCGCGCCACGCATTTCTATCGCAAGCTCTGGCCTGAAAGCCCTGCCGACGACGCGCAGCTGGAGACCGCGCCGGGCTTTCCGATGCTGGCTAAGGGGTCGTCGAATCTGACCTTCACGGTGGAAGAGGCGGGGCCGGCGCTTCAGGGCGAGCAGATCGAACTGGAAGTCAGCGCGCCCATCGGGTTGAAGCGTACGGCGCCAGGGTGGCAGGACGTTTCCGCGTTTATTTTCTGGCCCTTCTATGCCGCGCTGCTGGGCGCGTGGGCATTGGTATGGGCGGGGCTGACGTGGTGGTATCGCCGCTGGGGGCGGCGGACGGCGAAGCAGCCGTTTGCCTGAGTTCAAAGAAAAGGCCCACGCCATTGCGTGGGCCTTGTTTCTTACCGCGGCTGAAAGCGCGAATGCTGCCGCGCTTTAGAACCGGTACGCCGCTTGCAGCTGGAACGTCTGCCCCGACACGTTGCCGGTGTCGAACAGGCGGTCGTAGCTGGCGGTCAGATCCATCGCCTTGCTGACGGGCAGCGTCAAACCCAGGCCCGCCGAGAACATGCCGCGCGACGGCGCCACGCCGGGCAGCGTGAAGCCGGTGCCATCGCCCGCCGTTGCGCGGTATTGGCGGTTGGTGTCGAGGGTTTCGTAGGCGTAACCCACGCGGGCCTCAACGATGGCAGGCTTGTCCGACTTCATGCTGAAGGGAAGGCCCACGACGAGTTGCGCATAGGGCTGCAAGCTGTTGAAGTCCTGTGCGCCGACATCCAGGTTCTGGCTGGTCGGGCCCGTTTCGCTGAAGCGTTCGGTATGCAGGTACTGATAGCGCAGGCCGAGACGCGGCGTGATCGTGACGGGTCCCGCAGCCAGCGGCAGACTGGCTTGCAGGCCGGCAGTGATCTCCTGTCCATCCGAGTCGTCCCGGGCCTTGCCCGGGCC
This sequence comes from Achromobacter sp. 1012554356, assembly GCF_059760815.1. Lineage (NCBI taxonomy): Bacteria > Pseudomonadati > Pseudomonadota > Betaproteobacteria > Burkholderiales > Alcaligenaceae > Achromobacter > Achromobacter sp. 1012554356. The sequence continues at coordinate 74,927 of NZ_JCBANC010000002.1, forward strand.
GGGGAAGGAGCGGCGCGTCTGGAGGAAGTCGTAGGCGGCGCCGACCGTCGCGGCGATGGTGACCGCGCCCACGCGGCGGCTGCCGTAGCCCGCGATGCGCAGGGTGTCGATCTTGCCGGTGGCCTCGTCTTCGGTCACATCGACGTGGCTGTATCCGCCCGCGACGCCCACCGTCCACGCGCCAACCTGCTGATCCAGGCCGGCCAGAAAGCCGTAATGGCGATCCTTGTAGCTGGGGGCGTCATCGTTGCCCCGCACGTTCGCGGTATTGGAGACGATCTGGGCCCACGCCTGGCGGCCCGGGCGCGCGCAATTGGCGTCCGTCGCGGCGTCGGCGCACTCCTGGCCCAGCCGTGCGAGCAGCGTGTCGTTCACACGCTGCCCTTCGCGAATGGCGGCCGAGGCGACCGCGCCGAAGATCGTGGCGTTGGTGGGGGCGATAACGACCGGCCCGGCGCCGGCACTGCTGCCGGGGGCCAGGGTGAGGGTGCTGCCGTCGGCCAGGTTCTGCACGCTCTGCGCCAGGTCGGCCGGCGCGTTGCTCGTGACGGAAGCGAACCGGCCCGTGACACTTGCTGCGTCGACGATGCGGAACGACGTCGCGCTGTAGGTGCCGGGGCCGTACAGCACGTTCAGCGTGCCGGCGAGGGTGGCGGTGCCGCCGACCTTCAGTTGCGAAGCGGCGGTGGGGCTGACGTCGATGAACAGCGTGCCGGTGGGGGACTGCGTGTAGTTGCCGAGGATCGTCAGCGTGCCGATGGAGCCGCCGGGACGCACGACGCCGTCGTTGGTCACATTGCCACCGATCGAACCGTGTCCGCGCAGCGTCCCGGCGCTGCCGACGGCAACGTCACCCAGAATGCTGGCGGTGGGATGGGCGGCATCGCCGATTTCCAGCGTGCCCGCCGACACCGAGGTGCCGCCCGAGTAGGTGTTCACGCCGTTCAGGATCAGCATGCCGCTGCCTGTCTTGGCCAGCGCGCCGGTCCCGGTCAGTCTGGAATCGATGATGGCGGTGGCATTGCCATCGACTTCAATGGCCGAGGAGGCCGCCGCCAGCCCGATGTCGTCGCCGGTGACGCGGTAGCCGTCGGTGGAGAACTGCATGCCGTTTACCGCGATTGCGCCTTGGCTGCTATCGACCGTCACCGTACCCGCCGTCCCGCCGAACACGGGGCGCACATCGGTCTGGTCGAGCTGGTAGTTGGTGGCGCCGTTGGTCGTGGTCCAGTTTGTGCCGTTGGCCGTCCAGGTGCCGGAGCCGCCAGCAATTGTGCCGTCGGCCACGGTGTTGGCGCCGTCCCAGTAGTGGGTGCTGGCGTCGGGGGCGAGTGTTACGGTCAGCGCACCGTTCACATTGCTCAGTCGTGCGAGCAGGCCATTGTTGACGGAGACGAAGGCCGTGTTGTTGCCGTACGTGCCCAACCCAGTGGGGCGCACGACGCTATAGGATTGACCGATCGCCAAACCGGTGCCGGCAAGGCTGATCGCGGCGCCGCTGATGGCCGCCGTGCCGTTCACGTCCAGGTAGCCGTAGCTGCTGGGGTCGACGACATTGAAGGCCAGTCCGCCGCCGGTCTGCGAGTAGTTGCCTGTGACAGTGATGGGGTTGTTGATCTGAAGGGTCGCCCCGTGGTTGATGACGGAACGGCCCACCGCAGCGATGTCGTCGTTCAGCAGCAGGTTTCCGCGCGAAAACACCAGGTTTGCGCCCGTCACCTTGATGAGGCCTTTGTCGGCCACGCCCAGGCCGCCGCTCGCGCCGGTAAGGGTGCCGACGACGTTGCCGCTGCCGCCTGCGATGGCGAGGGGGATGGTGCTGGCGGAGGTCAGGTCGCCCGCGATGAGACCGCTGTTGGTGATCGTACTGATATAGCTGTTGCCGTCGAGCTGGATCGCCGCATTCCGGCCAGTGATGGTGCCGCTGTTGGCGAGCAGGCCCACGGTGCTGGCGCCGGACAGGTAGATGCCGGTATCGTACGATCCGCCCATGGCGCTGCTGGGCGCACCCACTATCAGGCCCGTGTTCGTGATGGTGCCGGCCGTGCTGGCATCCATGAAGATGCCTGCGATGTCGCCAGAGATGGTCCCGGAATTGGTGAGCGTGCCCACCCGCCCGTTGCCCTGCGCAAGCAAGCCGAGCTGGCCCACGATGGCCCCGGTGTTCTCCAGCGTTTCGATGGCGCCGTTTTCGGTGACCACACCGAACCCCGCAAGGACACCGCCAATGTTGGCGCTTTGCAAGGTGCCGGTGTTGGTCAGGTTGGTGATCGTTCCGCCATTGTTCCAGATGGCTGCAATCGTCCCGCCGAAGGAACTGTTGCTGCTGATCATCCCGGCATTGCTGATCGTGCCGATGCTGCTTTCATTGAATATCCCGGCACGTGCGCCGGCGACGGTGGCGCCGGCGTTGTTGACCACGCGGGTGATGCTTGCGCCGCTGGCGTTCACGATGCCCGCTACGGTGACACCCGTTCCGGTGGAGGAGATCAAGCCGTTGTTGGTCACTTCATACAAAATGGCGTCGTTCTGCAGGCCCGCCAGTGTGCCAACGATGGTGCCGAGGTTCGTCAGCGTGCGGCCGGGACCGGTGCCGGAGGCGTGCAGACCGATGTCGGCGCCGGAGAGCGTGCCGGTCCCGTTGGCCAAAAAGTTACCGCCCGTCCATTCGATGCAGTCGGTGGAGCCGAAGAGCGTCGTGTTGGTCCCAACGCTGATGCACGGCGCTGCATGGACCATGCCGGGAAGCAGGCCTGCGGCCACGAGAGAAACACCCGACAGAATTTGCGTCGACCGGGCAAAGGCCGCTGTCGAGCCGGACCGCGCGGATGCCACGGGAACGAAGTTGGTACGCTTTTTTTGGTGTTTCAGCTTCAAGGCAAGCTCCCGGCAGGGGCGATGTCATGGGATATCAGGCGGCAACCGGGGGAGCAGCGGCAATCCACGCGGTAGGCGCCAGATTATGGATTCGGACTGGCGGCCGTTCGGTAGGCGCACGATCTCACCCCGAACACTACCGGCGAAGGCGCATCCTCAAAGCGTGCAACAAGGGGGAAATACAGGCCTTTATTTCGCTTTGCGCGGTCGGCGCGTCGGCTCGGCCAGCCGCTGAACCCTGCTGGTCAGGCCTGAGACCCCGGAAAGCGCTTTGCCAGCGCCTGCCCGACGTCGTGCAGGACCGCCTTCCAATCGCCCGGAGCGGGCTGGCGGAACAGGCGCAGCGACGGATACCAGGGTGTGTCGGACCGGTGCAGCAACCAGCGCCAGTCGGGCAGGAAGGGCAGCATCACCCAGGCGGGGCGATTCAGGCCGCCCGCCAGATGCACCGGCGAGGAATCCACGGAGATGAGCAGGTCGGCCAGCGACAGGATGGCAGCCGTGTCGTCGAAATCAGCGATCTCTGCGTCCAGCGGCACGATGTTCATGCCGTGCGGTGCTGCGGTGGCCTGAGCGGCGGCCGGCCCTTTCTGAATGGCGAGATACGTGATCCCGGTCAAGGCCAGCGGCGCCATGTCCGCCAAGGCAAGAGACCGGTTGGCATCGTTGGAATGCGTGGGTCTGCCCGCCCAGGCCAGCGCCACCCACGGCCGTGGCAAGCCGGCCAGCCGCTTGCGCCATTTCTCGACGCGGGCAGCATCGGCCGACAGGTAGCCGACCTGGCCCGGCAGGTCGGCCACGCGCAGGCCGATCGCCATGGGCAGTGACATCAGTTCGCAGTGCTGGTCGAACGGCGGGGGGATCTGGCCGCGCGGGAAGGCGTCCGGGCCGAGGAGGCGCCGGGCGAAGGGCAGCAGGTCGGGATGGACTTCCAGCACGACGCGCGCGCCGCTGCGGGCACGGGCCGCGTCGATCAGGCGCATGAATTGCAGCGTGTCGCCGTACCCCTGTTCGTCATGAATGAGCAGCGTCTGACCCGTGATGCGGCTGCCGTCCCAGCGCGGCCGCTGCACCTTGCGGTCCATCGCCGCGGTATGGGACAGGCTGTAGCGCCAACGGTATTCCAGCCAGCCGCGCTCGAAATCCCCTTGCAGCAAGAGCGTTTCGGCCAGGTCGAATCGGGCGGACAGGTTGCCCGGCATGGCTGTGGCGAGCATGGTCTGAATGTCGGCGGCTTCCTGGACGCGCCCTTGAAATTTCATCGTCAAGCCGAGAAGCCGCCATAGTGCGGCGGGCGCGCCGCGTGGGTCCATGTTATCGCGCAGCAGCCGCTCGGCTTCGGCGTTTTGTCGCTCAGTCAGCAGCGCGCGGACGCGTTGCGCCAAGTCGTGAACGTCTTGCGCCTGCGCTGCGGCTGGGGCTGTTGCTGCGGCCGGGTGCGCCCCGACTGATGCCGTGTCCGTTGACGTCGCTGGCGCTTCGGCTGTGGCAGCCTGCGAGCTGCACGCGGTCCGCAATCGCGTGCGCAATTCAAGCGCCTCTGGGTGGGTGGGCGCGAAGGCCAGCAGCGCTTCGGTCCACTGCAGCGCCTCGCGAGGCCGCAACCGCGCCGCTTCGATGCCCGCGAGATTGATGTACGCGTTCGCCAGGCGTGGGTTGCACGCGATGGCGCGATGCGCCGCATCTGCCGCCGCATCGTAGTCACCCAGCTCTCCCAGCACGAAGGCGAGGTTGCTGTGTCCTTCGGCGTAGTCGCTTCGCAATGCGAGCGCCTGGACATACAGCCGGCGCGCCTCTTCCAGGCGATTCACGCCCACATACGCGTTGCCGAGGTTGTTGAGCGCTTCCGGGCTGTGCGGCTGAAGTTCCACCACCCGTTCAAGACAATTGACGCTTTCGGCCGAGCGCCCCGCTTCCTGCAGGATGATCCCCAGGTTGTTCCACGCCATGACCAGCCCGGGGTCCTGCTTCGTGGCTCGCCGCGCGGCGGCCTCGCCGTCAGCGAGCAGGCCCTGCTGCCGGCAGACCTCGGCCAGGTTGCCGAGGTAGACCGCAGGCGCGGCGTCGGTCCGGCATGCCTGACGCAGCAGATCCAGCGCGAGCGCCGGCTGGCCGTAGGCGTGCGCGATCAGGCCCAGAAGGTGCGACGCATCGGCCTGTCCGGGCGATGCGTCGAGTATGCGGCGGCACAGGATTTCGGCCTGGTTTGCCTGGCCGGCATTCCAATGGGCGTGGGCCTGATGCATGGCCTGGGAAAGGGAAAGCAGCTTGTCTGCCTTCGGCGTTGGCGTTGCGGGCTCGTGGGCCATGGAGATACCAGCGGCCGGCGCCAAGGCCGGGCAGGGGAGGAACGTGAAGCGCAGATTCTAGTGCCTTCGCGCGGGCTTGCCATCTACGCGCCGCGGCGTATCGTCACCCGCAGGCCCGGGCCGAAGTCGCATTGCGCGTCGCGCATGGCGAATGCGATGCGCATGCCGTGCGCATGGGCGACGCGGCGGGCGATGGAGACGCCCAGGCCGCTGCCGGCTTCCTCGTTGCCAGCGGCGCGAAGGAACCGGTCGCCCAGCCGCGGCAGCACCTCGGGCGCAACGCCCGGCCCCTGGTCGTCGACCGATATTTGCGAGGGCGAGAATGCCAGACGCACGCGGCCATGGCGCGGGCCGTACCGGATGGCGTTGTCCAGAATGTTTTTCAGCATGATGACCAGCGCGTCGGCATCGCCAGCCATGGGCAGCGGCAGCACGCCCGGCTCGGGCCATTCCACCGCGATGTCCACGTCCCGCCGGTTGGCGATCCAGAGGCAGTCGCTGACGGCCTGCTCGGCCACGGTGCCCCAGTCGACAGCACTGCCGAAGTCCGTGTGATTGGCATTGTCCAATCGCGCCATCGTCAGCAGCTGCGAGACCAGCCGGTCCAGCCGCTCCATCCCGCGTGTCACGCTGGTTTGCGCCTGTTGCAGCGCCTCCGGGTCTCGCGTGCGCCGCATCACATCCCACTGCGCCCGCACGGCAGCCAGGGGCGTGCGCAACTCGTGCGCCGCATCCGCAGTCAGCCGGCGCTCTTGCTCGATCAGCGTACCGACCCGCGCAAGCAGGCCATTCATGGAAGTCACCAGCGGCGTGAGCTCGCCCGGCACGCCCGATAGCGGCAAGGGCTTGGCGTCGTCCGGGCTGCGCCGTTCCAGTTCGGACGACAGCCTGCGCACGGGGGACATCGCCTGGCGCACCGCGTAGATCAGCAGCGCGATCAGCACCGGCAGGCCCAACAGCCAGGGCAGGATCTGCCCCGCCACGTAGGCGATCACGAGGTCGTCGCGTTCTCCGATGCGCTGTCCCACGCCGACCCGCGTCTGGCCCGAGGCATCGTCCAGGTAAAAGAGGCGCCAGCGTTCGCCGTTGACGATGCTTTCCGCAAACCCTTCGCGGTCTTCGTTGCGAGGAAACTGCAGGGCCTCGGGGTCGAGCACCAGGGGGGCTTGCGATCCGCGCCATATGGCCACCGACAGATCGCCAAGGCCGGCATCGCCGGCGCTGTCCGACGCGGGCAACTGGGCGCGTGTCGGCTGCGTCTGGGCGGAAGGCGGGATCAGTGCGGATATGGCGATGGTCTGCTGTGCCAGGCGCACCATGTCGGTGTCGTAGAGTTCGTTGATCTCGTGGGCGGCGCGCCAGTACGTGCCGGCGATGGTGATGAGCCAGGCGACTGGCGCCGCCAGCAGCACGGCAATGATGAGGCGGCGTTGCAAAGTCATGAGTCGGCTTCCACCTGGCCTAGCGCGTAGCCCGACCCCCGCACGGTGCGCACGATCTTCGGGTGGATCTTCTTGCGCAGATGATGCACGAACACCTCCAGCGCATTGCTTTCGAGTTCGGCTTCCCAGTCGTAGAGCTTGTCGCGGATGAAGTCGCGCGTCAGCACGCGATTCGGATGCGTCAGGAACAGTTCCAGCAGCAGGGCTTCGCGTGTTGTGAGGTCCACCTTCTGGCCTTTCCAGTGCACTTCATGCAGGGCTGGGTGGTAGTCAAGATCGCCATGACGCCAGACGGGCTCGGGCTTGCCTGCCACGCGCCGCGTCACCGCGCGCAACCGAGCCGCCAGTTCATCCAGGGTGATGGGCTTGATGAGGTAATCGTCCGCGCCGGCATCCAGGCCCGCGATGCGGCTTGATACCGCTTCGCGCGCAGTCAGGATGACAACCGGCACGGTGCGCCCTTCGCGGCGCCAGCGGTTGAGCAGGGAGACGCCGTCTTCGCCCGGCAGGCCCAGATCGAGGACCACGGCGTCGTAATGCACGACGCTGATCGCCTGATCGCCTTCGCGGCTGCTGGAGAACCAATCGACGGCATAGCCCAGCAGCCGTAAGCCGGATTTAAGACCATCGCCAATGAGCGGGTCGTCTTCAATGATGAGAATTCTCATTTGTCGTCTTCTCGCCGTGCAGGACTGAGGTTAACACCGCGCGGCTGGTTAATTTCTCATTAAGGTTCCATGCCTAAGCTGCGGTCCATCGTATCGGGAAAATCAGTTCCTAAGCATGGAATACCGCATGCCTCACAACAAATGTTCCGCGCCGTCCGCCTGGACGGCGATGGCCGCGCGGCCACGGGCCATGCCCGCAACCCTGCACGTCCATCCCCTCGAGGATCCGATGCGCGCGCGGATCGAGTCCTACATTCACCAACGTTATCAACAGCGCTTCGGCGCCCGGCTGACCGAGTGGCTGCCCACGCTGGTCAGCGTGCAGCGCGACGGCGAGATCCTGGCGGCGGCGGGCTATCGCGGCGCGAGCGATCCGCTTTTTCTGGAGCGCTATCTGTCCGCGCCCATCGAGCAATACCTGCGCGATCAAGGCGCGCCTGTTGCGCGCAGTCTCATCGTTGAAGCCGGGCAGTTCGCCGCCGTGCGGCCCGGCGGCGGCAGGCTGCTGGTGCCGCTCCTGGCAAGGCATCTGCACGCCGAGGGCTTTGATTGGGCGGTCAGCACGCTCACGATCGAATTGCACCATCTGTTCCGGCGGATGGGGTTGGCGCATCAGCCGATCTCGGCGGCCACCTCGGACCACTTGAACGAAGCCGAGCGCAAGGACTGGGGCAATTACTACGCGCATGCGCCGACGGTTTTCGCGGGGCGGCTCAATGCCATTCTTGGCCGCCTGCCGGAGCTGGACGCATGAACGTATCCCATTTTTTCTCGCTGTTGAGGGAACCCGCCCGCGCGCGTTCCGTTGCGGTCCAGACCCAGGCAGAGGAATCAGACTACGCCGCGCTGCTCGCCCGCGTGGACACGCTTGCCGAAGCGCTCGCGGCGCGCGGAGCGACGGTCATGGCCTCGCTGATGGACAACGGTCTTGATTGGATCGCGCTGGATCTGGCCTGTCTTCAAGCGGGCGTGGTGCACGTGCCCCTGCCGCTGTTCTTCACGCCTGGCCAGTGGCGCGAGACCCTTGACGCCGCGGGCGTGAACGCCGTCGTCGGGCCTGCGTCACTGCAGCCCATGCTGCAGGCCTTCGGTTTCGAGATCGCCGCGCAAGCGCAGGGCCACTCGGCGCTTTTCCGGCGCACTTTCGCCAAGGTGCCGTTGCCCGCTCGCACGGCGAAGATCACCTTCACGTCCGGGTCGACCGGCAGCCCGAAGGGCGTGTGCCTGGGCGCGGCCGAGATGCTCGCGGTGGCGAGCGGTCTGACGGCCGCCACGCAGCCGCTAGGCATTGCGCGCCACTTCACGGCGCTGCCGCTGCCCGTGCTGCTGGAGAACATCGCGGGCGTCTACGCGCCCTTGATCGAGGGCGCGGCGATCTGCGTCAACCCCTTGAAGGACATCGGGCTTCAGGGATCGTCGCGCTTCGATCCGGCCGTGTTTCACCAGGCCCTCGTGGCGGGCCGCGCGCAAAGCGCCATCGTGTTGCCGCAGATGTTGCGCGCTTATGCGGGCTGGCTGACGGCGGCCGGCATCGCAGGCCCCGGCACGCTGCGTTTCGTCGCGGTGGGCGGGGCGGCGGTGGGAAGCGACCTGCTGGAAAGCGCCCGCACGCTGGGGATACCCGCCTATGAAGGCTACGGGCTGTCGGAGGCCTGTTCGGTGCAGACGTTGAACCTGCCCGGCGCAGACTGTCCCGGCTCGGCGGGCCGCCCTTTGCCGCATGCGCGCGTGCGCGTCGCCGCCGACGGCGAAATCGAGGTGGCCGGCGCGCTGGCGCTGGGCTATCTGGGGCAGCCCGCCATGCCCTCGAAATGGCTGCCGACAGGCGACCTGGGCCGCATCGACGATGCCGGATTTCTGCATATCCGAGGTCGAAAGAAGAATGTGCTGATTACCGGATACGGACGCAACGTGTCGCCCGAATGGGTCGAGCTGCGCCTGGCGAACCAGCCCGTCATCGCCCACTGCGTCGTGTTGGGCGAAGGGCAGGCAGCGCTGGGCGCCGTGATCTGGCCGCTGGGCAATCCGAGCGATAGCGCCATTCAAGCGTGCGTCGACCTGGTCAACCAGGGGCTGCCGGACTATGCCCGGATCGGGGCCTGGATACGCGCGCGGGCCGAGTTCTCTGCCACCAGCGGCCTGGCGACGGTGAATGGGCGTCCGCGCCGGCAGGCCGTTGCCGAATTGCATGCCGATCTCTTTTCCGCGGGTTACCGCTCAACTATCGATGTAGACCCATCATGACCTTTTTCGAACAGTTGCTTGATCAGACGCGCGAGGCCCGGGAGTCCCTGGTGGCCACGCCCATCATCCAGGATTGCCTGCGCGGCCAAGTCGCGCGGCCCGCCTATGCGGCGTTTCTGCGCGAGGCCTATCACCACGTCAGCCACACCGTGCCATTGATGCACGCATGCCGCGCGCGCATGCCGGCACGCCTGGCATGGATGCTGCCCGCGATCGATGAATACATCGAGGAGGAGACCGGCCACGATGCGTGGATCCTCAATGACCTGCGTGCGCTGGGACACGATGCGGACGAGGTTCGCCGCGCCGGACCCGGTCCTGCCACCGAAATCATGGTGGCCTACGCCTACGACACCATCGCGCGCAAGAATCCGGTGGGATTCTTCGGCATGGTGCACGTGCTGGAGGGCACCAGCGTCACGCTGGCCTTGAACGCCGCCGACCAGATCCAGCGCGCGCTGGCGCTGCCGCCAAGCGCCTTCAGCTATCTGCGGTCCCATGGCACCCTGGACCAGGAGCACACCGCGCATTTCGCCGATCTGGTCAACCGTCTGGACGATGACGCCGACCGTGCCGCCGTGGTCCATGCAGCCAACATGTTCTATGGGCTGTATGGGGCGATCTTCCGTTCCCTGCCGCGCTCGACCTCGCAAGGACAGGTCGCATGAGCCCGCGCGATGCCTCCGTCGTACTGACGGGCGCCGCGGGCGGCCTCGGAAGCGCGATTGCGCGCCGGCTCTTCGACGAAGGCGCGAGCCTGCTGCTGGTTGGCCGTAGCGAAGCGCCCTTGCTGGCGCTGGCGCAGTCGCTAAGCGCCGGGGCGCGCGACCGGTCGCGTGTGGACGCGCTGGTGGTGGATGTGACCACCGACGCCGGCCGCAACGCGGTCATCGATGCCGCGGGCGCCCGCAATGCCAACGTGCTCATCAACAATGCGGCGCTGGCCGCGTTCGGACCGGCGCAGTCCCTGCAGACCGAAGCGCTGCGCCAGCTCATGGACACGAATGTCGTCGCGCCCATGATGCTGACCGCCGGCATGCTGCCGCTGTTGCTGGCGCAGCCGCGCGCACAGGTGCTGAACATCGGATCGACGCTGGGCAGCCTGGGCGTGCCGGGGTTTTCGGCCTATGCGGCAAGCAAGGCCGCGCTTCGGATGTACTCCGAAGCCTTGCGCCGCGAACTGGCCGACTCGTCCGTACGGGTGCAGTACTACGCGCCCCGGGCCATCGACACGCCATTCAACTCGCCCGAAGTGCAGGCGTTCAACAAAGAGACTGATTCGGCTAGCGATAGCCCGGAAGAGATCGCAGAGGCGGTATCGCGCATGCTGCAAAGCGAATCACGCCAACGCTTCGCGGGCGGAATCGAATCCGTCGCGGCGCGGCTGAATGGTCTTTGCCCTGAATGGTTGGACGGCGCGTTTGCGAAGCATCGCCGCGCCTTGATGTCGTTGAAATTTCCTACTGGAGCCTAGTCATGAAACAGAATATTGGCCTGCGCAATGCGGCCGCTGGCTTGCTGGCGGGCGTGGCGTGCTTGTTTTCCACCTTCACCCTCGCGGCGCCCGCCGAAATGGACCAGGGTATCCGCGAACTGCAAAACGGCTGGGCGGACATTCAATACAAGACCCCGCCCAACGATCGCGCCAAGCGCTTCGAGGCACTGTCCAAGCAGGCCCACGACCTGACGCAGCGTTACGTCAACAAAGCCGAACCGCATATCTGGGAAGGCATCATCCTGAGCTCGTGGGCCGGCGCCAAGGGCGGCATGGGGGCGCTCAGCCTGGCGAAGCAGGCCAAGGCCGAGTACGAAACCGCCATCCAGATCGACAGCAAGGCGCTGGACGGGTCCGCACTGAACAGCCTGGGCGTACTGTATTACAAGGTGCCGGGCTGGCCTGTGGGATTCGGCGACAACAAGCGGGCCGAGGCCTTGCTGCAGCAGGCGTTGACCATCAACCCGGATGGCATCGATCCGAACTACTTCTATGCGGATTACCTGGTGTACCGGAACCGCAAGTCCGAAGCGATTCCGTACCTGGAAAAGGCGCTGAAAGCCCCGCCCCGCCCCGGCCGCGAAGTGGCTGACGAGGGCCGTCGGGAGGAGGTTCGGACCCTGCTGAAGGAAGCGCGCTGAATCAATACTGATAGCGCAGCGTCAGCATCACGCTGCGCGGCTGGCCGTAGTAGTTCTGCCGCGAGGCGCCGCCAAGCTTTTCGTAATACTTGCGGTCAAACAGGTTGTCGACGGTGAGCGTGCCTTCGACGTGGCGGTTGTAGCGGTAGCCGATCTGGGCCGAGACGAGCGCGTAGCTGCCCTGATCCCAACGCACGTTGCCGCTTTGCAGATAGTTGCCGCTGTTCCAGCGAACGCCCGTGCCCACGCTGAATCCTTCCAGCGCCGGCTGGGTGAAGCGGTAGCGGGTCCAGAGGTTGATGGCGTGACGCGGGGTGATGGTGCTGTACGAAAGTCCCTCCTGGGCTTGGCTCGCTTCCAGATACTTGGTCTGTGTGTAGGCGTAGCCGGCCACGATGTCCCAGTTCGGCAACGGCGATCCGCTGATCTCGGTCTCGAAGCCCTGGCTGCGCACCTTGCCCGCGGCCACCGAATACATCGGATTGTTCAGGTCGCTCATCGCCCGGTTGCGGTCCACGATCTGGAACAGGGCGGCGTGCGCGTTGAGCGCGCCATCCATGAACGCGCCTTTCAGGCCCGTTTCGATCTGGCGTCCCACGCGCGGCGACAGCGTGCTGCCTTGCGCATCGATCTCGGTTTGCGGCTGGAAGATGCTGGTGTAGCTGGCATAGGCGGACAACTGCGGCGTCAGTTCGTATACCAGTCCGGCATAGGGCGAGGGGCGTGCGTCGATGCGCGTGGTCGCCTGGCTGAAGTCGCCGAAGTACTGATTGGCGTTGCGTGCATCGTTCTTCCACCAGGACAGGCGCGCGCCCGCAATGACCTTCAAGTGATCGGTCGCCTGGATGTTCGCGCGCGTGTACAGACCGAATTCGCTGGTGCGGCCGTCGTTGCCGTTGACCTGTTCCATCTCGGGCTGCGGCATGTTGATGACCGGGTCATTCACGTTGGTCGGGAAGATCGTGCCGCCGCCGTAGTTGAATTGCTTGCGCGTGTAGCTGTAGTCGGCCCCCACGAGCACGCTGTGCTCGCGGCCAAAGGCTTCGAACGGCAGGTTCACGTGCGCGTCCGCGCCGGTGGTCTTCCAGTGGTTGCGGTACGACCAGGCGATGAGGTTGGTGTCGCCGGTGACCGGATCGACGGCGCGGTTGGGCCAGGTGGTCACGCGCGTCGGCGTGTCGGTGTCGCGATGAAAGACGCTTGCCTTCATGGAGCCGCCGCCATCCAGCCGGTGTTCCAGGTCGGCAAAGACCTCGGTGGTTTCTTCTTCGATGCGGTTCCATTCGGCGCTGAGATTGGTGCCGCGGCGCACGTCGAGCAGCGAGCCGTCGGCGTACGCGGGCAGGCCGAATGCCGGCGTGACGCGGGAGCGTTGGTGCGTGATGCCCGCCGCCAGCGTCGTGCTCGATGTCAGGTCGGCCTCGACGATGCCGTAGAGTGTGGGCCGCTCGGAACTGACGCGGTCGACGAAGGAGCCACGGTCTTCGTAGGCGGCGATGAAGCGGCCGCGGACCTTGCCTTCGCTATCGAACGGCGTGCTCAGGTCGGCCACGGCGCGGTAGTAATCCCACGACCCGACGCTGGCCTGTGCGCCAAAGGCGAATTCCTGCATGGGGCGCTTGCGCACCAGATTCACGCTGCCGCCGGGCTCGCCGGTCCCTTGGTAAAGCCCGGACGGCCCGCGCAGCACTTCAATGCGATCGTAGATGGCGAGGTCGAAGCCCGCCGACAGGTTGCCCGCGCCGGCCGGGGCGCGCATGCCGTCCACCTGGATCGAATCGAGAGAATAGCCGCGGGAGATGAACCCGGAAATATTGCCGCCGCTGGACAGCGTTTCGACGGTCATGCCGGTGACGTTGCGCATCGCGTCCGACAGGCTGTTCAGGTTCTGGTCGTCGAGCTGCTGGCGCGTGACGACGGACACCGATTGCGGAATTTCCTTGAGCGTCTGCGTGCCCTTGCCGATGGTGACGGCATTGCTGGTGTACGAGCCCGTGCCTTCGCTGGTGGCGCGCTCGGCCGCGCCGGTGACGGTGACGGGCGCCAGTTGCGTGATGCCGCCTTGCGGCATGGCCTGCAGCGCGTAGGTGCCGGCCGCGCTTGGCACGGCGCGGTAACCGGTGCCCGCGAGCAGGCGGTCAAAACCTTGCTGCACGTTCATCTCGCCCGAGATGCCAGGGCTCTGGCGGCCGGCGAGCCACGCGGGGTCGTAGACGATCTGTACGCCGGCGGCGGCCGCGTAGCGCGCCAGCACGGCGTCGAGCGAGCCCGCGCCGATTGCGACGGAGCGCACCTGGGCGGCCGGCGCCGCGCCGGTCTGGGCCGCGGACTGTGCGCCCGCGGTGGCGCTTGCCATGGCCGTGCACCAGAGCGCCGTCCAGATCATTGCCTTGCGGGATCCTCTGCCCCGCGCTGCGCGTACACGTGCCATCACTCTTTCATCCTTTCATCGTCAAGCAAGAAGCGCCCGCATCCCCTTGATGCGGTCTTACTTCCTACTCCGCACGACAACGAAAAAGTGATCACCTCGACGCAAAATATTTATCCGGGCGGTGGTTCAAGCGCCGACCGGGCCGACCGATACCCAATAGCGAGTGACGCGTTGCACGGCGATCGGCAGGCGTTCGGCCAAGGCCTGCAGCGCTGCATCGGTGTCGCGCAGCGACAGGGCGCCCGAGACCCGCAGGTCGGCAACCTCGGGTGCGCAGCGCAGAAAACCCGGGCGATGGCGCGCCAGCTCGGCCACCACGTCGGCCAGGCGCTGATCGCGCACGACCAGCATGCCTTGCTCCCAGAGCGCCGCGCTGTCGTCCACGGGCGCCAGCGCGCCGGTCTGGCCGAGCGTGAAGCTGCCACGTTGCCCGGCGTCGATGCGCAGGGGCGGGCCACTGGCGGGGCGCGCCAGCACCGCATGCTCGAACACCATGACCTCGGTGCGGTCGTCGATCAGACGCACCGAGAAGCGCGTGCCCAGCGCCTGCACCTCGCCCTGCGGGGTCTGCACCACGAAGGGCCGGTACGCGGCTCGCGATTCCTGGCCGGTGGTGACCAGCACCTCGCCGGCCACCAGCACCAGACGGCGTTCGCCGGCGCCGTAGCGCAGGTCGACGGCGCTGCCGCTGTTCAACACCAGTTGCGTGCCATCGTCGAGACGGCGGGTCAGTTGTTCGCCCGCCGCGGAGCGCAGGTCGGCGCGCCAGGACGGCGCCTCGCGCCAGACCATCCAGCCGGCCGGCGCCAGCACGCCCAGTCCCAGCGCCGCGCGCAGCACGGCGCGGCGGCCTTGGCGCTTGCGGGTGTCGCGCAGCACACGATGTCCGATGGGGGCGGGCAGGCCGTCGAACGCGCCCAGCACCTGCTCGGCACGAGCCCAGGCCTGCGCGTGGGCCTCGCCCTGCGCCAGCCAACGTTCAAATGTCCGTTGCGTGGCCGCGTCGGCGGGCTCGTAGCGCAGCCGGATGACCCAGTCGGCCGCTTCCTCCAGCAACAGGTCGCCCGGCGCGCTCATGCGGCGGCCGTCATGCAAGCCATCAAGGCCTTGCGCAGATGGCGCCGCACCGTGATCACGGGTTTGCCGGTCTGCTGGGAGATTTCCTGTAGCGTCAGCCCGTCCAATTGCGCCAGCAGGAACATGTCGCGCGTGGCGGCGGGCAGGCGCTGCAGCATGGCGTCGATCGCGACCAGCGTCTGCACGATCATGAGGCCTGTTTCCGGAGACGGCACCTGCGGCTCGGGCAGGTGCGCGATCGCATCCAGATAGGCCTGCTGCACTGCGCGCCGTCGCCAATGGTCGACCAGCAGGCCCTTGGCAATATGCGTGATCAGCGCGCGCGGCTCTTCGCGCAGCACGGGCGGCCGGCGCGCGGCCATCAGCCGCAAGAACGTGTCCTGCGCCAGATCGGCCGCGTCGCCGCTGTCGCCCAGCTTGCGATGGAGCCAGCCTTGCAGCCAGCCATGGTGATGGCGATAAAGCTGCTCGACCACGGGGAGAGAAAGGGAGTCGGGAGATTGCAAGATGCCCAGCAGTCTACCGAATGCGAATAAGAAATACTATTAATTAGAGTTGTCGGATGGCGGGGGCGCGGCGCGCGCGCAACACCGCATGGGGAATCAACACCGGCTCACTTGCGCGGATAGGAACCCAGCAACCGGAATTCGGGACGCGCCTTCAAAAGCCCGGCCAGGGGTTCCTGCGTGGCATGGCCCGCGACCTCGACGACATACCGATGCGTGTCCAGGGTCTTTTTGCTGGGACGCTCATAGATCGTCAGCACGGCAACGTTGGCCTGCACGAGGGCGCGCAGTGAATCATTCAAGTTGTCGTCCGCGGTCGAGAGGACCAGCGAGGTCTTGTCATGCCCCGTGGGCGCCGGCACGTCGCGGCCCAGCACCCACCAGCGCGTCACATTGTGCGGTCCTTCCTCGATCCCATCGACCAGCGCGCCCAGCGAATACACGCTTGCGCCCACCTTCGGACCGAACGAGGCCTTGTCGAGGGTGGCGCTTTCGGCGACGGTCTTGGCCGCGGCGCCGCCACTTGCGGACTCTGTGCGCTTCACGGCGGGCATTTCCCGGTCCAGCCAGGGTTTCACTTCCTCAAATGCCACCGGGTGGGCGAACACTTCCTTGATGTCTTGCAGCTTCGCGCCCGGCCGAGCCAGCAGGCTGTAGCCCAGCATCTTTGGGTATTCGCCGACCACCACGGCATTGGGCAGATCCAGCACCGCGTCCAGATACGGTGTGACGCCAACGACCGATGTCGTCACGGGGACGCACGCCTGGGTCAGCTTGCCCGATGCGTAGCCGGAAAAGAGTTCGTCGCGCGAGAGCGGGACAAGCTCCTGGGGCCCGAACAGGTCCAGGCACGCCTGATGGGTCCAGGAGCCCGCGGGCCCCAGGTAACCAATGGAACCGGCAAAACTGGGGGTCATCGTCATCATCCAGGTCATGAGGCCAACTGCTGCGCCAAGGTGTCTTTTTGCCATGGTGTCGCCTTCGAGGTGGGCCGCGCGACCGCCGCGCAATGTCATGGACCCCCAAGACGGTATGAAACTACAGGCGCGCCGATCTGCATAGAGGTCTCCGCTTTCGGTGTCTGAGGGCAGGCCGCCACGCCTCGGAGGGCATGATCCTTGGTTCAAAAAACATCAACCTAAATGCCGCTGTTACCCGATACACTGAGCCGCAAATGGGTCAAAGAAACATGTCGGATCAATAAAAGGTTGCACGGCACAGCCAAGCGCAACCTCTGGGGGAGACAAACGTGCTTGGTTCTGAGTTGATCATTCGCTCGCTGCGTCGGCGGGGCGTCAAGACCATTTTCAGCCTTTCGGGCAACCAGATCATGCCGCTTTACGATGCCTGTATCGACGCAGGCATCCGCATCATCCACGTGCGGCATGAAGCGGCCGCCGTCTTCATGGCAGATGCGTGGTCGCAGATCACTGGCGAACTCGGGGTGGCGATGATCACCGCGGCGCCGGGCCTGACCAATGGACTCGCGCCGCTGTATTCTGCCTCGCAGGCGGAAAGCCCGGTTCTGCTGATTTCGGGCGACTCCTCGGTGTCGGAAGATGGCACTGGTGCGTTCCAGGAGCTGGATCAGGTCGCCATCACCCGTCCGTTGACCAAGTTGTCGGTCCGCCCGCAATCCGCAGCCGAGCTTTGCCCCGCGCTCGAAAACGCGATCACGCA
Source organism: Achromobacter sp. 1012554356 (assembly GCF_059760815.1). Classification (NCBI taxonomy): domain Bacteria; kingdom Pseudomonadati; phylum Pseudomonadota; class Betaproteobacteria; order Burkholderiales; family Alcaligenaceae; genus Achromobacter; species Achromobacter sp. 1012554356. The sequence continues at coordinate 92,297 of NZ_JCBANC010000002.1, forward strand.
GGCGCTTGCGCCTCGGCGGGGCCCTGTCCACGTCGCGTTGCCCTTTGACCTGCTGATAGCCGAATCGGGTATCGCAGACCTACCTGACGTGTCCGCGGCCCCGCCGGTCGCCGCGCTGGATGCCACGCGCCTGAACCAACTGGCTGACCTGTTGCATTCGGCTCAGCGTCCGCTGGTGCTGGCCGGGCCGACGAGCGCGCGGCCGCAGGGACGTTCCGCGCGCGCGGCAGCCGAAGAAGCGCTGGGGGTGCGCATCATTCCGATGGAAAGCCCCCGCGGACTGAAGGATCCGTCGCTGGGCGCGTTGGCCAGCATCATGCCAAGCGCCGATCTGATCGTGCTGGCGGGAAAGTGCCTGGACTTCACGCTGGGATTCGGCGGCACGGGCGCGCTCGGCGAAAACGCCCGTGTTGCGGTCATCGACCCGGACCCCGCGATGCTGGAACGCGCGGGCCGGCTTCTTGGCGCGCGTCTGGTCCTGACGTTCCAGGCCGACGCGGTGGCGGCGATGGCGGCGGTGGCGGCGGCGCATCCGCCGGCCGAACGCCTTGCGTGGCGCGCCCAGGTCGATGAAGCGCTGCAAAGCCGGACGGTGAAGACGCCGTCCGCGCCGGCGCAAGGCGCTATGGGTCCGCGCGCGCTGTGCGAGACCGTGCAGGCATTCCTGGCGTCCGCGCCCGACCCGATCCTGATCTGCGACGGCGGCGAGTTCGGTCAGTGGGCGCAGGCGTTCTGCCAGGCGCCGGTACGCATCATCAATGGCATGTCCGGCGCGATCGGGGCGGGGGTCTGCTATGCGATCGCCGCAAAGATCGCGCGGCCCGGCGCGACGGTGGTCGTCATGATGGGAGACGGCACTGCCGGATTCCACATGATGGAGCTGGATACGGCGGTGCGCGAAGGTGCGGCGGTGATGGCGGTGATCGGCAACGACTTGCGCTGGAACGCCGAACATCTGATCCAGATGCGCACCTATGGACCGCAGCGGCTGATCGGGTGCGAGCTTGCACCGACGGCTCGCTATCACGACGTTGCGTCTGCGCTGGGGGGCGCGGGTTTTGCGGCGCACGACGCCGCGGGGCTGACCGCCGCGTTGAGACAGGCAGCCGACAGCGGCCTGCCGGCCTGCATCAATGTATCCCTCGCGGGCGAGGCCGCCCCGGTTTTCCACGCAGCATCCACGCAGTCCACGACCGGTCATTGACCTCAAGGCATCGAGCGTCGCCGCAGTCCGGTTTCGTCCCGTAGAACGAACAGGAGACATCCCATGATCAGCCTCACCGGCATCCGCCCGGGCGGGTCCGCTCGCGCCGCGTTTTGCCTGCTTCTCACCTTTCCCGGCCTGGCCGCTGCCCAGGCTTACCCCGCGAAACCCATCCAGCTCATCGTGCCGTTCAGCGTGGGCGGCGACGCCGACATGGCGGCGCGCAATCTGTCTGCCGCCGCGCAGGGTGTCCTGGGGCAGCCGGTCGTCGTGGTCAACAAGGCGGGCGCGAACGGCGCGATCGGATCTGCCGCGGTCAAGAATGCGGCGCCCGACGGGTACACCCTGCTGATGGGCCGCATCGGTTCCCAGGTCCTCTTGCCCGCCTTGCAGCCCAAGACGACGCCGTATACCTCGAAGGACTTCACGTTCATCGGATTGCTGGAGCTGAACCCCGTTGTCTGTGTGGTCCATCCGGACAGCGCCTACCGGACCATCGGCGACCTGTCCCAGGCGTTGAAGGCCCGGCCCGGCAAACTGAACTACAGCCATTCCGGCCCCGCGACCGTGCAGAACCTGGCGCCGCAACTGTTGCTGAGCAGCCTGGGATTGAAGCCGGATGCGGCCGTCAGTGTTCCGTACAAGGGCGGCAGCGAGGTGGCGATGGCGGTCCTGAGCCGCGATGTGGATTTTGCCTGCAACAACCTCAGTTCGATGACGGGCATTCTTGCGGGCGGCAAGTTGCGCGCATTGCTGACGACGACGCCGGAGCGCCTTGCGCAGTTTCCGGATATCCCGACCGCACGGGAATCCAAACTCCCGCAGCTTGAGGCGGTGATCGGCTGGAGCGGGCTCTTCGGGCCGCCGGGCATGAGCGCGGAAGCGGTTGATAAGTGGGCTTCTGCTCTCCAGCAGATATCAAAGGACCCGAAGTGGATCGAGGGGAACGCCAATTTCGGTGGCATCCCCCACGTGTTGTCGCCCGCCGATACGGCAAAGTACGTCGATCAGGGTTCCAGGATTTATGCCGAGTTGGTGGCCAAGGCGGGGTTGCAGGTCAACTAGCCGCTCGCAAGCGGGGCCGACGGGCCGCCGAGGCCCTCGGCGGCCGGAATGGCGTCGCGCAGATACTGGACGAACGATGTGACGGTAAGAGGTACGCGCGGCGTATAGGGCCGCACCGCGTAGAGGCGTTCGGCATAGTCGCCGACAACGCGCCACCCTGGCAGGACCTCGACCAGCGTTCCGCGCCGCAGGGCCTCGCCAGCGCTGAAATCGGGAAGCAGCGCGATGCCGACAGAGCCCGCGGCCGCTTCCCGCAAGACTTCGCTGTTGTTGGCCGTGAAGGTCCCGCGCACCGGCACGGCCACGTGTTTATCCCGCGCCTGAGACTCGAATGACCAGGTGGCGCCGCCGCTGCGCCGCAGATAGTGCAGGCAATTGTGGCCCTCGAGGTCCGCCGGCGTTCGCGGCGTGCCGTGTGTCGACAGGTATTCCGGGGTGGCCACGAGCACCGAGCGCGTCTCGCAGATCAACGTGGCGACATGGGTGTCGGGCACGCCCGCGACGTGCCGGATCGCCAGGTCGAATCCTTCGGTCGCCAACGAGGCCAGGTGGTCGCTGAGCTCAAGCTGAATCCGGACGTCCGGAAAGCGCGCAAGAAAGCCCGATATCAGCGGCGCAATGACCTGGCGGCCCAACGCGACGGGAGCCGTCACGGACAATACGCCGCGCGGGCCTTCGGAAAGATCCCGGACGGCGGAGAAACCTTCCTCGATGCGCAGATAGGCCGACGCCGTCTGGTCGACCAGGCTTGCACCGGCTTCGGTCAGGCTGACGCTGCGAGTCGTGCGCCGCACGAGGGGAACGCCGGCCGCCTGCTCCAGTTCCACGATGCGCTGGCTGACCGATGCCTTGCTGATCTGCAGCCGGCGGGCGGCCGCCGTGAAGCTACCCGTGTCGGCCAGCACGCCCAGGCAGTGAATGTGCGACCACAAGTCTTCCAGGCGTCTCGTCTTTGTCATGCCATTTCCCATTGTTCAAAACTGCAAACACTGATTCCAGCCTTCTGGTCTCGACGGGCGGCCGGCGGCGCGACATAGTGCCAGCACCCGCACATCACGCTTGAGCACAGGAGAAACCCATGAACGCCACCACGCGCAGCGCCAGCGTTTCCATCGCCGGACACTTTATCGCCGGATCCCGTGTCGATGGGACAGGCGCCCGCCAGCCCATCTTCAATCCGGCCACGGGCGCCGTCACCCGGCACGTCACGCTGGCCACGCCCGACGAGGTGCAGCGCGCGGTGGCCAGCGCGCAGGCCGCCTTTCCGGCGTGGGCCGACACGCCGCCGATCCGACGTGCACGTGTGTTGTTCAGGTTTCTTGAATTGCTGAACCGCCACCGCGACGAGCTCGCTCATTTGATCACCGCCGAGCACGGCAAGGTGTTCAGCGATGCGCAGGGCGAAGTCGCGCGCGGCATCGACATTGTGGAGTTCGCCTGCGGCATTCCGCAACTGCTGAAGGGCGCGCACACCGAACAGGTCTCCACGGGCATCGACAACTGGACGCTGCGCCAGCCGCTGGGTGTCGTGGCCGGCATCACGCCGTTCAATTTTCCGGTGATGGTGCCCATGTGGATGTTCCCGGTGGCGATCGCCGCGGGCAATACCTTTGTGCTCAAGCCCAGCCCGACGGATCCCAGTCCGTCGCTGCGCATCGCCGAACTGCTGCGCGAGGCGGGGCTGCCGGATGGCGTGTTCAACGTGGTGCAGGGCGACAAGGTCGCCGTGGACGCGCTGCTCACGCATCCCGGCGTGAAGGCGGTGAGCTTTGTCGGGTCCACGCCGATCGCCAACTACATCTATGAGACGGGCGCCCGCCTTGGCAAGCGTGTGCAGGCGCTGGGCGGCGCAAAGAACCATATGGTGGTGATGCCCGATGCCGATATCGACCAGGCTGTGGACGCCTTGATCGGGGCCGGCTACGGTTCGGCGGGCGAGCGGTGCATGGCGATCAGCGTGGCCGTGCTGGTCGGCGACGTGGCCGACCGCCTCCTGCCCAAGCTGATCGAGCGTACGAAGGCATTGAAGGTGCTGGACGGCGAGAACCCGGCCGCCGAAATGGGACCGATCGTGACCCGCGCCGCGCACGAGCGCATCAGCGGCTACATCGCGCAGGGCGAGGCAGAGGGTGCGACGCTGCTGGTCGACGGCCGGGGATTCCGGGGTACGCAAGCGGGCGAGGGATGCGGTGACGGCTTCTGGATGGGCGGCACGTTGTTCGACCACGTCACGCCCGACATGCGCATCTACAAGGAAGAGATCTTCGGCCCGGTTCTGGGCTGCGTGCGGGTCAAGGACCTGAAGGCGGCCGTGGACCTCATCAACGCGCATGAGTTCGGCAATGGCGTCGCGTGCTTTACGCGGGATGGCAATGTGGCGCGCGAATTTGGCCGGCGCATCGAAGTGGGCATGGTGGGCATCAATGTGCCCATCCCGGTCCCGATGGCCTGGCACGGCTTTGGCGGCTGGAAGCGCAGCCTGTTTGGCGACATGCACGCCTACGGCGAAGAAGGCGTGCGCTTCTACACCCGCCAGAAGTCGATCATGCAGCGCTGGCCCGAGAGCATCGGCAAGGGCGCCGAGTTTGCGATGCCAACGGCGAAGTGACCGTTGCGGCTGGCGGCCGGAACGCGGCCGCCAGCCCGCGCCGCGTTTCACTGGCGCGGGCGGCGCAATGCCGCTCATGCCGGAGACATCCACCCGCGGTAGATCGCGCCCGCGCCCGCGATCGCGAGCAGCACGAAGATGGACCGCTTCAGCAGTTCGGGAGACACCCGGGTCCGGGCGCGCGACCCCGCGTACAGGCCGATGAGCGCAACGGGCAGGAGCACCGCGGCGGCGCGCAGGATGTCCGGGTTGGAGTACAGCCCTGCGGTCGCGAAGGCTGCCGCCCGCACGATCCCGCTCAGCAGGATCACGACCGAAATGGTTGCCCGGAACTGCTCCAGCGCATCCAACCGGCGCGACAGATAGATCGTGTAGATGGGGCCGCCGGTGCCGAACAGCGCGCTGAAGACGCCGCCAACGATGCCGAATGGAAACGCCCAGAAGGGTTTGAGCGGCGCCTTGGCGCCACCCCGTGCGCCCCGCAGGCCCTGGATGCACACGACCAGCACAAACGCGCCCAGAAGGATCAATGGCCAGCGGGCGCCGGCGTCGCGCAACAGCGTGACGCCCAGCGCGATGCCCAGCAGCATCCAGGGCAGCAGGCGCTTGAATTCGGCCAGGCTGACGCGTCTCCAGTTCCGTCCGCCGACAAGGGCGGTGCAGGTCAGGTCAAACAGCACCACCAGCGGCACGGCCAGTTGCAGGGGAATGAACTGCACCAGGACCGGCACGGCGACCATGGCCGCGCCGAATCCCGTCATCCCGAAGACCGTGTAGGCAAGGAATATGACGGGGATGACAAGCGCGAGCGATTCGGCGGGCATAGGCGGGAAGGGACCTCGATGGGTGAAACAGGGCTGGGGCGTGCCGGCGCCCGGCGGGTGGTCAGGTGGCGGTGATTCCCTTCTTTTGCACGAGGGCCTGCCATTTGGCGGACTCCGCGGCGATCTCCTTTTGCAGCGCCGCGGCAGGCACGATGGTGGGGGCCATGCCCTGGTCCTGAAGGTAGCGCTTCAAGCCCGGTTGTTCAACGGCCTGTTTGGCAACGGCGAGCAGCCGGTCTATCGCGCCTTGCGGCGTGCCGGCAGGCGCCATCAGCGCGAACCAGCCGGTGAACTCGAATCCGGGCACGCCGTCCTCGGCCGTGGTCGGCACGCCGGGCAGCAAGGCCGCGCGCTCCTTGCCCGTGACGGAAAGCGCGCGCAGGCGGCCGCCCTTGAGCAGCGGCGCGATCGCATTGATGTTGCCGACGGCCACCTGGATGATTCCGGCCATCAGGTCCGTGTAGCCGGGCCCTTCGCCCTTGTACGGGACATGCATGAGGTCGATCCCGGCAGCGTCGGTAAACGCTTCGCCAGCCATATGTGTCTGGCTCCCGACACCGGCGGACGAAAAGCTGAGTTTGCCGGGCCGGGCCTTCGCGTAGGCGATGAGTTCCCGCGTGTTGTTGACAGGCAGTTCGGCATTGACGGTGATGACCATCGGTCCGCTGGCGACCTTGGCGATGAGGCTGAAGTCATTCAGCGAGTAGGGCAGCTTGCTGTAGATGAACTGATTGACGGTGAACATGCTGCCCGATGCGAGCATCAGCGTATAGCCGTCCGCGGGGGATCCGGCCACGGCCTGCGCGCCGACGCTGCCGCCGGCGCCCGCACGGTTTTCGACGACGATGCTCTGGTTCAGGCCTTTGCCCATTTCGGAGGCCAGCGCGCGCCCGAGCAGGTCGGTGGCGCCGCCCGCCGAGAATGGGATGACCATGCGGATGGCCTTGTCCGATGGCCAATTCGCGCGGGCAGGTGTCGAAAGAAACGGTGATAGGGCCAGCCCGTATCCCATGGCCTTGATGAGCCGGCGGCGTCCATGCACAAGTTGATTGTCGTCTTTCACGGGTTTGTCTCCTTTCGCTCGCGGTAGGCGCGACCCGCCGATCTGCGGGCAGGGCGGGTTTCGCCAGGCAGCAACTGCCCCTCAAGCCGATTGGCTCGATTTTTTTGGGACGTCGCGGTGATTGTTGGCGGACTACTGAACTACTGGGCTGCGGACTGCGGGACTGCTGGACTACTTACTGCGGATCAGGGATTGGGACGCGCCTGCGCCGTCATCGGGTCTGGCTGGCGCAAACCGACTTCAACGCATCGAGCAGCAACTGCGAAAGATGGGATCTGGGATTCTCCTGCGGCGCCAGGATGCCCAGGCGGCGGGTGATCGTCGGCGCGCCGAACGGAATGACTCGGATGCCCGGCGGGAACTCGTTGCGGCCGCGCCTGGCCGGCACCACGGACGCGCCCAGGCCGTTGGCCACCATCGCGATGACGCCTTCAAGGTTGTCGATCTCCATGGTCGATCGCACCGTGATGCGCCTGCGCACCATTTCTTCCTGCACCAGATGGCCGACGCGGGCTGAGCGGTTGAATCGGACATAGGGTGTCTGCTCCAGAATTTCCTGGTCGCTGGCGCCTTGCACCGACCGGTGCGCAATGACGACCAGCTCCTCCTCGACGAAGGGCAGAAAGTCCAGCCCCGAGCGCGGCGCGTCCGGCTCGGTCACGATGGCGACATCGAGCTGGCGGTGATAGATGGCCCGCTCCAGGTCGTGCGTCAGCCCCGTGGTGACGTGAACCTCCAGCCCGTGCCCCTGCTTTTGCAGGTGGCGCAAGGCCAGCGGCAGCACGCCCGACACACAGGTATGCACGCTGCCCAGTTTGAGCAGGCCGGCCGACGTCCCCTTCTTGAGCGAAGCGCTCATGCTTTCCCAATGCGTGATCAGGTCGCGCGCCCGGTGGACCAGCGCCAGGCCCGTGTCCGTCAGGATCGGCGGGCGGCGGCTGCGATCGAAGATCGTGATGCCCAGCTCATCCTCCAGCGCGCGGACCTGCATGCTCACGGCTGACAACGACAGGCCGATGGTGTTCCCGGCCTCGGCGAAGCTGCCGTGGTCTGCGATCGCAATCAGCGTGTAGAGGGTCCGGATGTCCATGCAGTATTCGTCCTGGTCGGTGGGCGTCGCGAAACGCGCGGGATGCGGGCGCTACAGCCCGAGCAGCCGCCGGGCGTTGCCTCCCATGACCTTCTTCAGGTTTTCCTCACGGATCGGCAAGCGCTCAAACCATTCTTTGTACCCTTGCACCGGACAGAAGGGAAACGAGCTGGCGTACAGCATCCGGTCTGACAGAAAGCTGTCGGCCGCCTTTACGTATTCCTCCCAGCCGGGCATGCGGGAAAAGTACATGTCGGGCGACAGCCACAGATTCGGCCGCCGGAACCCCAGGTGCAGGATTTCGTTGACCCACGGCCAACCGCCGTGGGCGACCACGACATTAAGGTTGGGAAAATCCGTCAGGACGCGATCGGTTCGTATCGGATCGGAATAGCTCAGGTCGGGCCCCGCCGTGCCACCGACCATCATGATCACGGGAACGCCGACGTCCTCGCAATGGCCATAGATGGGATAGAGACGCCGGTCGTCGGCGTGCATGGGCACGGGATAGGAACCCGGTTCGATGTTGATCAGCCGGAAGCCGTTTTCGATGGCCTGGTTGATGGTCTGACATGCCTTGCGGCGGTCGGTGGGATCGATCGAGGCCGCACCGATGAACCGGTCCGGGTGCCCGGCCACGATGCCGCGCACATCGTCGTTGGACACGCTGCCCAGCACGCCGGCCAGTCTGCCCACCACCACGCCGCGGTCGATGCGGGCCGCGTCCATCTCCTGCAGAAGCAGGTCCATCGACTGCTGCTGCGCCGCTTTGGATGGTTCGAATCCCACCGTCCGCGTGAAGCCGTCGCGCCGTTCTCCCGCTGAATACATCAGTGTGTTCAAGAAGCCGCCAACGGGCGGCCGAAGCCGAAAGTCGATGATCATCGCAGTCTCTCTGAATGGAATCCGATTGCGGGGCGTGGCGACGCAGCGCCTACATCACTTCGTCCTTGCGGTCGTCCGTCTCGCCGTAGCGGTGCAGCGCGGGCGGCTTCAGTCCGGCATACAGCTTTTCGATGCCGGCGTTGATCGCTTCCGCGTGCTGCGCGAAAAGCGAGTTGCCGTCCAGGTCGCTCTCGACGATGAATGGGCCGAAATCCTTGACCTCGAACAGCCACATCGCCTGCGCGATGCCCAGCTCATCCAGCCAATGCACCTCGCGCACCTGCTTGATGCCCCGTCCCAGCAAGGCGCCCGTGCCGTAGCCCACCGTGGTCAGGTAGATGGCGCCGCCCGGCGCCAACACCTGCTTGTAGTCATCGGCGGGCATGCCGCCCTTGCCGATCAGGATGCGGCAGCCCGTCTCGCTGAGCCACCGGGGAATCCATTTGGAGAACCGGAATGACGCGGTGGCGGTGACGGCGCCCACGTTGTAGCCGCCGTGGCCGTCGGGGGCGGCGGCCGGCGAGCAATGGAAATTGACGTTGCTGACGGACCGCAGATCCACCGGCAGGGGCAGGCCCTCATCCAGCACCTTCTTGTAGACACCCTCGCGGGCCGTGTACACCAGTCCATTCAGGTACACGGCCGAACCGAGTTCGAGCTTGGCGATGTCTTCCGTCTTGGCGGGCAGGTCAAGATGAAAGACCTTGATGTCGTCGTCGTTGTTCACCATTCGACCGTCTCCCGGCGCAGGTAGGGCGTGAACCATTGAGGATCGGTGCGGTACTGGATTTCCCCATTGGCGTGGATCCGCGCGGTGGCGCGGCGCGAAGACAGGCAGAACGTATGCAGGCTGATGGGCATGCCGCCGGTGTGCGTGTAGCCGCATTCGATATGGCAATCGACCACCATGCCGGAGCCGACGAAGCCCATGGCGCCCATGCCGATCGAGTTGCCGAGCTTCATCAGTTCAAGCTCCAGTTCGGCCACCTTGGGATCGGGATTCCGGTCGCCAACCGTGCGCAGACAGGCCGCCTGCTTGCCGAGCTGCATGCACGTGTCCTTGGACCCGCCCAGGCCGATGCCGACGATGGCGGGCTGGCACGCCAGGCCGCGCTTGCCGAACGCGATCAGGGTGTCGAGCACGAAGCGCTTGATGCCGTCGATGCCGTCGCCGGGAAACAGCATCCGGTAGTCGGTGCCGAACAGGCCACCCTTGTGCACGGTGGTGATTTCGATCCAGTCGGCGTCCGGTTCGAAAGACCATTCGACTTCCGGCGCGTTGATCCCGACGTTGTTGTTGTGGTCGGTGCGCCAGAGCGGATGCACGCGGTTCGGCCGCAGCGGGATGGTCACGGTGGCTTCGGCCGTGGCGTGTCGCAGCGCGCGCTCCACGGCGACGAAACCAGCGTCCACGCAGGCCTCGTTGCCCACCTTGACGTAATACCGCGGCAATCCGGTATCGGCGCACATCGGGCGCCGGTCCTGGTCGGCGGCCTCCCAGTTGTCGACCATGGCGTGGATGACGAATCGCGGCAGCTTGCCGGTTTCCTTTTTCTGCAGGGCCTGAATGCCTTCCTTGTAGTCCCTGGGTATCTCGATGGCAGCGCGGCGCATGATTTCCAGCGCGGCTTCTTCAATTTTCTGGACGGGAATTCTCATGGTGGGTTGCCTTCAGCTTTGGGGGATGCCTGCTTCGCCTTCGATCAGCGATTCGCCCGGCTTGACGATGTCAAAGGAAACCGGAACCATCTCCAGCTGCAATTCGCCGTCCTGCGCGCTGACGCGGGTGTAGCAGCTGGTGTACAGGTCGCCGGGTTCGGAAAAGTCTTCGCGATAGTGCGCGCCGCGGCTGTTCTCGCGTGCCAGCGCCGACACCGTGATGACCTTCGAGATGTCGACCAGGCTTTCAAGGTTGAGCCAGTCGTGCCAGGTCAGGTTGAAACGCCGGTCGCCGTCCGCGACACCGATGTTGCGCAGGGCCGCGCGATGGCCGGAAATGGCCCCAAGGCCGTGTTCCATGGCGTCCCGATTGCGCAGCACGCCGACGTCGTCCCACATCGTCTGCGACAGCGCATCGCGCAGCTCGTGGATGCGCCCGGCACGCCGCGAAAACGGAAACTCGGCGCGTTCGACACCGCGCGCCATGACCTGCTGGTCCGGATCGCGCCACTGGCCTGACTTGGCGACATAGGCGGCCATCGCGTCGCCCGCGATGCCGCCGAACACCGTGGAGTTGGCGACGCCGTTTCCGCCCAGGCGGTTCGCGCCGTGCACCCCGCCGCAGTCCTCTCCCGCGGCATACAGGCCGGGCGAGGCGGTCGACCCGTCCACATTGAATTCGACGCCGCCCATCAGGTAATGCGCGGTCGGCACCACTTCGACTTTTCCGCCGGCCAGGTCGAATCCGCAGTCCTTGCAGCGGTTGACCATGCCGGGGAAGGTCTTGGCCACGTTCTCCGGACCAAGATGGCTCATCTGGATGTAGACGCCGCCCATCGGACCTGTGCGCCCCGCGCGCATTTCGGCGTAGATCCCGCGGCTGACCACGTCGCGCGTGGCCCGTTCGCCGCGCTTGTCGTAGTTCGTCATGAAGCGCTCGCCTTCGCCGTTGAGCAGGTAACCGCCGGCGCCGCGCAAGCCTTCTTCCAGCACCGTGCCGGTCATCCGCGTATCGGGTCCGCCCAACAGACCTGTCGGATGAAACTGGACCATCTCCATGTCTCTGAGCTTCAGGCCGTATCGCAATGCCATGGCCAGGCCGTCGCAGGTCTTGTCGCCGGAAGGCGTGTGGTAGCGGTACATCGTCGGGCCGGCGCCGGTGGCCAAAAGAACTGCCTTGGCCTGGATGAACCGATAGGTACCCGCCCGCATGTCGATGAACAGTACGCCCGAGATGCCCGAGCCGTCGGCGGCCGGGATGAGTTCGATGGCGCGGTGCTCCTCAAGTTCTTCCACATCCAGCGCGCGAACCTGCTCCATCAGCCGATTGATGATCTCGATGCCGGTCAGGTCCGCCTTGTGCACGGTCCGGTCAAAGCTTTGGCCGGCAAACGCCTTGGAATGCAGCGATCCATCGGGATTGCGGTCGAAGAAGCAGCCGATCTCGTTTTCCAGCTCCCGAACCCGTTCGACCGCGCCTTCGACCAGCCGCCAGGCCAGATCCTGGCGCGGCAGCCATTTGCCGCCCTCGATCGTGTCCATGAAGTGGCGCTCGACCGAGTCACCCGCGGCCAGCGCGACGTTGTAGCCGCCCTGGACCATGCGGGTACAGCCGCACTTGCCGAGCAGGCCTTTGACGGTCACCGTGACCTGCAGCGACGGGTTTGCCTTCTTCGCGTGCAGCGCCGCGAAGAGGCCCGCGCCGCCAGTACCCAGCACCAGAATGTCCGTCTTGTGGTTTTCAATACGCATGTCAGATCACTCCGGCGATGAACGCCAGTCCGGTGGCCATCGAGATCGCAAAGCCCCAGCCGATCCACGCGACGCGCGCGTCGCGCGGCGTGCGCCAGGGCAGGAGTTCAAGCGCAAGCAGGCGCAGTCCGAAGAACATATGCAGCGTCAGAAGCAGCACCAGCCCCCATTCACCGGCTTTCATCCACGGCAGCTCCGCCAGCTTCAGGAATGCGTCAAGCCTGGCCTGGTCCAGCGCCATGGCCAGCACATAGAAATGGACGGGAAGGAACAGCGCCAGCGCCAGGCCGGAAAGCCGATGTCCCAGAAAGGCCCAGTACGCCTGGTGATTGCGTGCGGACTTTCTCATGCCAGTCCGCCTACCGCGGCGACCGCGCGGATGCCCAGAACGAGCAGCGCCGCGCCGAACATCAGGCCGATGACGGAGGCCGCCGCGCGGCCGAGTTTCAGCCACTCGATGAGGATGTTGCGCAGGCCGATGGGAACGTGGACCGATACGCTGAGCACGAACAGGCCGTAGAAGACGATCCATAGCCAGTTCCCCTCGGTGCGCGAGAGGATTTCGCCGGCGGTCAGGCCGCCGCGGACCGCATAGATGACGAGGCCGACGTGCACCAGGACGAAGGGCGCCATCACCATTGCCGTCAGGCGCTGGAGTGCAAACAGACGGGCCTCCACGTCAGCCTCCCTTGAGCAGGCTGAAGATGGCGCTGCGTTTCAGGCCCGCGATGCTGCCGGTCGGGCTCAGGCTGACGGGACAGTGCTTCATGCAACTGCCCTGCGTGTGACAGGAATTGCAGCCGCTGCCGGAGGTGGCCTTGTGCAGAACATCCTTGGGGTCGGCGTGCCGCTCGTCGTTATAGAGCGTCCACGCGCGATTCAGCGCCGCCGGACCCAGGTAGTCCTTGTCCCACGACACCACGTCACAGGCGGCGTAGCACACGCCGCAGTTGATGCATTCGATGGCCGCGTCAGCGAGCTTGCGTTGCTTGCTTTGGGGCGACACCAGCGCCGGCGGATCATTGCGCGTGGCGGTGCCGACAAAGGTGTTGCCGGCGCGCGCCCACTTCTGGAAGAACTCGCGCATGTCGACGACCAGATCCTTGATCCGCGGCATGTTGCGCAAGGGCTCGATCACGATCACGCCCGCTTCTTCGACGCGGCTCACGTGCGTGCGGCACGTCCAACGCGGTTTGCCGTTGACGGTCATCGCACAGGACCCGCACACGCCGACGCGACAGGCGTAGCGGTACGACAGGCCGGGCTCTTGCGTTCGCTGGACTTCCGTCACCACGTCCAGAACGGTCTGGTTGTCGCGCCACGGGACCAGGTAGGTGGAGAACTTTCCTTCCTCCGTGCCGCGTGAGATGCGAACCGTTAGCTGTCTCTGGTTGGTGGAATGCGTCGTATCCATTTTCCGTCCTCAAGCGGCATGCTGCGCCCATGAACAGAATTCTGGAACTTGCGAATCCTTGAAGCAATACAGATTTGGTTGATATTTTTTGAACTTATTTTGGACGCTTTGAGGGGTACCGCGTGCCGCTGCGGAGATGCCGCGACGCGGTAGGTTCAGCGCTTTGCGATGACGCAGTGCGGCAATGCCGCTCACCGCGGCCTGTTCTGCCTACCCCCGGCGCGGCAGCCACCGCCAGAACACCCCAGCCGCGACCAGGCCCAACGTCCCCACGCCAAACGATGCCCCGCCCAGCGACAACAGTGCCGTCAGCGCCGATAGCGCCACCGGCCCGCCGCTTGCACCCAGATCGGCCATGAAGCGCCAGATGCCCAGAAACTGCGTGCGCGCGCCGGGCGGTGCGGCATCCGCGCCCAGCGTCATCACAATGCCCGACCCGATGCCGTTGCCAAAGCCCAGCAGCAGCGACACCAGGATGAAGCTCGTCACGCCGCCTGTCAGCGGGATCGCCATCAGGCTCAAGCCCATCAGCAGCGTGCACGGCAGCGCCACCCACAACCGGCCGCGCTGGTCCATCACCTTGCCCGCGGGATAGAACACCGACATGTCGACCGCCGCGACCAGGCCGTAGACGAGGGACGTGGTGGTGGCGTCCAGACCGAGATGGTCTGCCCACAGCGGAATCACCACCTGGCGCGACGCGCGCAGCGCGCTGATCAGCATCACGCCGACGCCCAGCGTGGCGTACACGCCGCGATGGTCGCGCGCGACCTCGCCGATGCGTGCGCGCGGCGCGCCTGAGGCCTTGGCGTGCGAGGGTTCGATGTCCGGCGCCTTGATGGCGATGAATCCCGCGCCGAGCATGGCGCAGACGGCAATCCAGTACGCGCCGTCGAGCCCCATGAAATGAATCAGTGCCGCGCCCGCGAAGGGGCCGATGAAGGTGCCGATCCGCGTCGTCCCGCCCAGCGTCGACAGGGCGCGCGCGCGGTACGTCAGCGGCACGACCTCGATCATGTAGCTTTGGCGCGCCAGCTGGAACACCGATTGCGCGCAGCCCTGCATCAGCATGGCCAGTGCGAGCACCCAGAGATGCGGCACGCCGATCACGAGCAGCAGCCCCGCCACGCTCAACAAGGCGGCGCCGGCCATGGCGCGCTTCTCGCCGAAGCGCTCGGTGATCAGTGCGGACGGAATGTTCGACAGCAGCGAGCCGACGCCGATGAGGGCCGCGATGAGGCCGGCTGCCGCGAATGACGCGCCTTGTTCCCGCGCAGTGAGCGCGATCACGGGAAGGATGGCGCCGTTGCTGATGCCGTAAAGCAGCGACGGGCCGAACGCCGGCACGGCGATCTGCTTCAGATTGAACGATTCGGGATGCGACATGAGGGGAACGTGGGGCGCCGGACGGCGCGGCGGTCATCGATGCGGGATTCCGAGAGTGTATCGAAAGCCCTTCGCGCCTGGCTGTCGGCAGCCTGACAGCCCAGTTGGCCAATCGAGGCGATCCGGCCATCCCGGCAATGCCGGCGTTTCTCCGGGTTTCTCCCTATTTGCATACGTATGCAAGGCTTTGAAAGTGCCCTCCATCGATGAACTTTCAACGCTGCAGGACCCGAGACCATGATCCGATATCTGAAGCGCGGCCGGACCGCCGCCGTCAAGACCGACGACGACGCCAAGGTGCGCGCCACCGTCGAAGACATCATCCGCGACATCGAAACCCGTGGCGACGACGCCGTGCGCGATTACAGCCGCAAGTTCGACAACTGGGACCCGGCGGATTTCCGCCTCTCGCGCGCCGAGATCGAGGCGGCGCGCAAGCAGTTGTCGGCGCGCGAGATCGAGGACATCGCATTCGCTCAGAGCCAGGTCCGCAACTTTGCGCAGATCCAGCGCGATTCGATGCGCGACGTCGAAGTGGAAACGTATCCGGGTGTGGTCCTGGGCCACAAGCACGTGCCGATGAATGCGGTGGGCTGCTACATCCCGGGCGGCAAATATCCGCTGCTGGCCTCGGCGCACATGAGCGTCCTGACCGCCAAGGTGGCGGGCGTGAAACGCATCGTGTCCACGGCGCCGCCGTATCAGGGCAAGCCGCATCCGGCCATCGTGACCGCCATGGACATGGCGGGCGCGGACGAGATCCTGGTGCTGGGCGGCGTGCAGGCCGTGGTGGCGATGGCGGTGGGTACGCCCAGCGTTGCGCCCGTGGACATGCTGGTCGGCCCGGGCAACATGTTTGTGGCCGAAGCGAAGCGGCAGTTGTACGGCCGGGTGGGCATCGACCTGTTTGCAGGACCCACCGAGACGCTGGTGATCGCGGACGACAGCGTGGACGGCGAGCTGTGCGCCGTCGATCTGCTGGGCCAGGCGGAACACGGCCCCACGTCCCCCGCAGTGCTGCTGACCACCAGCGAACAACTGGCGCGCGACACGCTGGCCGAAGTCGAGCGCCAGCTTTCGATCCTGCCGACGGCCGGCATCGCGGCCAAGGCCTGGGCCGATTGCGGCGAGGTTATCGTCTGCGACAGCGACGAGGAAATGCTGCAGGTGGCCGACGAGCTGGCGTTCGAGCACGTGCAGGTGATGACGCGCGATCCCGACTACTTCCTGAACCGGATGACGAACTACGGCGCGCTGTTCCTGGGGCCGCGCACCAACGTCAGCTTTGGGGACAAGGTGATCGGCACCAATCACACGCTGCCGACGAACCGCAACGCCCGCTATACCGGCGGCCTGTGGGTGGGCAAATTCCTCAAGACCTGCACGTATCAGCGCGTGCTGACGGACGAAGCCAGCGCGGCGATGGGCGAGTATTGCTCGCGCCTGTGCCACATGGAGAATTTTGCGGGCCATGGCGAGCAGGCCAACATCCGCGTGCGCCGTTATGGCAATCGCCCCGACCTGCCGTGGTATCAGCCGGTAAAGGCCCAGGCATGATGGCGCTGCCCAAAGGACCGGACTTCCGCCTGGACGGTCGCCGCGCCCTGGTGACGGGCGGCAGCGGCGGCATCGGGCTGGCGGCGGCCGCCGCGCTGGGCCGTGCGGGCGCGCATGTCACGGTGGCGGCCCGGCGCGAGGCTGAGCTTTTGCAAGTGTGCGAAGCCTTGCGCTTTGAGGGCATCGGCTGTGTGCCGCTGGTGCTGGACGTGACGGATTCCGCGGCCGTGGACCAGGCGGTCGCACGCGCGGAGCCCTTCGACATTCTGGTCAATAACGCGGGCATGAATCGCCCCAAGCCGCTCGTCGATCAGTCCGACGAGGACATCGACGCCGTGCTGGACCTGAATGTAAAGGCAGCCTTCTACACCTGCCGGGCCGTGGCGCGCCGTCTGATCATGGAAGGCCGCGCCGGATCCATCGTGAATGTGTCGTCGCAGATGGGGCACGTGGGCAGTCCCCGGCGCACGCTGTATTGCGCCAGCAAGCACGCGCTGGAAGGCATGACGCGCGCGCTGGCGTGGGAGCTGGGCGCCGCCAACATCCGCGTGAACACCGTGTGCCCGACCTTCATCGAAACGCCCATGACGGCGGGCATGCTGGCGCAGCCCGGGTTTCGGGACTGGGTCTGTGCGCGCAACGCGCTGGGCCGCGTCGGCCGTCTGGACGAGGTGATGGGCGCCATCGTCTTCCTGGCCAGTGACGCGTCCAGTCTGATGACGGGCAGCGCCCTGATGCTGGATGCAGGATGGACCGCGGCATGAGGACCGCGCCCCGCGCGCAGGACGTGGCGGATCTGGCGCAGGTGTCGCAGTCGGCCGTCAGCCGAACGTTCACCCCCGGCGCCAGCGTGTCGGAAGAGACGCGGCGCAAGGTGCTGGCGGCCGCGCAAAAGCTGGGCTATCGGCCCAATGCGCTGGCACGCAGCCTGATCACTCGACGCAGCCGCATCGTGGCGCTGGTGATGAGCTATCTGGAAAACCAGTTCTACCCGCTGGTGATCGAGCGGCTATCACAGAAGCTGCAGAAAGAGGGCTACCACGTGCTGATGTTCATCGCCGAGGTGGACGAGGCGGCCGACGGCGTGCTGGCCGAGATCCTGCAGTATCAGGTCGATGGCATCGTCATGGCGTCCGCCATGCTGTCGTCCAACGTGGCGCGCAGTTGTGCCGAGGTCGGCGTACCGGTCGTGCAATTCAATCGGGTGTCCATTCTGGGCGGGCTGGCGCGTCACGCCAGCAGCTCGGTCACGTCCGACAACTATGCGGGCGGCCAACTGGTGGCGCGCCTGCTGGCGGCACGCGGCTACCGGCGCTTTGGCTACCTGGCGGGGCTGGAGGATTCTTCCACCAGCATCGAACGCGAACGCGGTTACCGCGATGCCTTGCGGGAACTCGGCCACGACGTCTCCTGCCGCGAAGTGGGCCACTACGACTTCGATCTGGCGCAGGCCGCCGTGCGGAAGATGTTTGCCACGGAGCCGCCGGACGCGCTGTTTGCCGGCAACGATCACATGGCGATTGCGGCGCTGGACGTGCTGCGTCAGGAGCTGGGCGCACGCGTGCCCGAGGACGTGGCCGTCGTGGGCTTTGACGACGTGCCGCAAGCAGCCTGGGGCGCGTATCGCCTGACCACCGTGCGTCAGCAGGTCGAGCCCATGGTGGACGCCACCGTCGCGCTGTTGCGCGAACAGATGCAGGCCGAACTGCGGCCGCGCGACATCGTCGTGCCCTGCGGTCTCGTCGAACGCGCGACGGTCCGGGCGGGGCCCTGACGACACGCTTTTCTTTTTTTCCAGCATTACCAAAAAAAGCGCGCGCAGACCGCGCTCATTGACACCAGGAGACAAACGCATGCGCAGCATTTTTGTACGCACCCTGACCGCCGTAGCGGCCATCGGACTGACCGCCAGCATGGCCCACGCCCAAGGCGGCGCGCCCGCCTGGCCGACCAAAAATATCCGGTACATCGTGCCGTTTTCGCCGGGCGGCGTGTCCGACGGCGTCGCGCGCCTGATGGCCGAGCAATTGAGCGCTCGTCTCGGGCAATCGGTCATCGTCGAGAACAAGCCGGGCGTTTCCGGCATTGTGGGCACGCAGCAGGTGGCGCGCGCCGAGCCCGATGGCTACACCATCGTGGGCGGCACCATCACCACGCATGCCGTCAACCCGTTCTTCATCAAGTCGCTGGGCTATGACCCGGTCAAGGACTTCACGCCCGTCGGGCTGGTGGGCATGGTCAGCAACGCGTTGGTGGTGCGCGCCGACAGCCGCTTCGACACGGTGCAGCAGGTGATCGACGCCGCGCGCGCCGACCCGGACGGGCTGACGTACGGCACGGCCGGCGCGGGCACGTCGCAGCATTTGTCGGGACAGCTCTTCCAGTCGATTTCGGACACGCGGTTGCGCCAGATCGTTTACAAGGGTGGATCCCAGTCGATGGTGGATTTGATCGGCGGACAGATCGACATGGTGTTTGAAACGGTCGCGGCCGCGCGGCCGATGATCGATGCCAAGCGGGTCAAGGTGCTGGGCGTCACATCAAGTGCGGCGCTGGCGGACCTGCCGGGCGTCAAACCGCTTGCCGAGCTGGGATTGCCGGGCTTTGCGATGCAATCGTGGCAAGGCATCTTTGCGCCGGCGGGCACGCCCGCGCCGGTGGTGGAGCGCTTGGAGCGCGAGATTGCGGCCATCGTCAACACCCCCGACGTGCGCGCCAAGCTGTTGACGCTGGGCGTGGCGCCCGACGGCCGCGGGTCGGCAGAATTCTCGAAGTTCCAACGCAGTGAAATAGAAAAATGGGGCAAGGTGATCAAGGACGCCGGCATCCAGGCCGACTGATCCCGCCCCGACACAGGAGACTTTCATGACCGATCCCCGCCTCCCGCTGGACGGCCGCCTGCCGGACATGTTGCGCAGCGGAAAGCCGCTGCGCGGCCTGTTCAACGGATTGCCCAGCCCAGCCATCGTCGAGATGTGCGCGTATGCCGGCTTCGATTTCATCATTCTGGACAACGAGCACGGCAGCGCGGACTTCGGCATGACCGAACACATGCTGCGCGCCGCGCGGGCCACGGGCATCGTGCCCATCGTGCGCTGTTTCGAGCAGGACTTGCCGCGCATCCTGGACATGGGCGCGAGCGCCGTGCAGGTGCCCATGGTCGAAAGCGCCGAGCAGGCGCGGCGCCTGGCCGGCATGATCCACTATCCGCCGCTGGGCCGACGCGGCAGCGCGTTCAGCACGCGCGCGGCGGGTTACGGGGCCTTCGGCGGCGCTGGGCATACGCAGCGCAGCAACGACGGCATCGGCTTCATCGCCATGATCGAAACGCCCGAGGCCATTGCGGCGGCGGGCGAGATTGCGGCGGTGGACGGCGTGGATGCGGTGTTCATCGGCCCCAACGACCTGGCGCACGCAATGGGTCACGGCAGCGACTGGAACGCCGAACCCGTGCAACGCGCCATCGAGGCCGGGCTGCGCGCGATCGCCGGGGCAGGCAAGTGCTCAGGGATCATCGCGCTGACGCCGCAGGACGAGGAAAAGTACGGGGCAATGGGCGCGCGCTATTTTGCCAACGTGTCGACCAGCATCATCACCCGCGCGCTGGCGCACGCCGCTTCTGCCGGACGCGAGGCGAAGCCGCCCGCCTATTGACGGCTAGCCCGCATTGCCGTGGTATCCGAATCGGAAGCCGCCCAGCAAATATGTGCGCACGGCTTCGTTGAAGGGGTAGGTGTAGGCCTGGCCCACCACGATCACATGCGCCACGTTGGCCAGCACGCGGCGGCGCAGCGCCTGGCCGATCGATTCGTCATCGCGGCCGGCTTCCACGCGCGACATCTGCTGGAAGAGTTCGCTTTGCGTCACGCCGTTCTGCATGAACGAGAACGCGGTCCAGACGCAGGCCAGCGTCAGCACCAGCGCCAGGCCCGCCGCGCGCGTGGCGGTGCGCCCCGGCCGCTGGCCGGCCGGCGTGCGCAGCCAGACGACAAGTTTGACGATGAGGTAAAGCAGCTTGCCAAAGTGGCCCACCGCGCCCAGCAGCGAAAACAGCAGCGCGACCGGCGGCACGATGGCCGCGCGCGCGGCGTCCTCTCCCAGCTTGTGATGCTGCCCGCCGCGCGCAAAATCCGCGCTGCTGGCGGAAAAGCGCGGCATGGCTTCGTCCACCGCCCGGTCCAGCATGCCGTCGTACAGGCGCTTGAAGCCGGCGGCGTCGGTGTAGTTGGGCGCGACGCTCATGGTGGCCGGCACCATCAAGGTCTGGCGCAGCAGCCGTTGGACGCCGGGGCGCGCCACGAAGTCTTCGTACGACAGGCCGGGCGGGATGGCGTCGCCCTCGACATGCACGGTGCGGCTGCGCATGGTCTTCCAGTATTGCTGCGCGACCGCCTCATTGAAGGTGGCGCGGTCGTGTGGCTGCCAGCCAGCCGGCACGGGGATGCGCTTGCGCACGTCCTGCACCACGCGGCCTTGATAGCGCGCGGGCACGCTTTCCGGGGTCCAGCCGCGGCGCGACAGGTTGCGGCGGTAGTCGCCCCACGCGCGATCCTGTTCGCGCGCCAGGCCGATATCCGACGCGACCGGCACGCCGGCGTACTGCTTCCAGCGCTCGGCCACGGACTGCATCACGCTCGTGTAGACCTGGTGATAGCCACGGATGCCCGGCGACGTCATGCGCACTTCGCGGTCATCGAAGGTGAAGGTCTTCATCTGGCGCTGCAGGTCGGTGCGGATGACCTGGCGCTTCTTGGGTTCGACCTTGTCGTCCAGATTGTCGATGTTGGACAGCAGCACCTGGAATACCGCCAGGAACGCCTTGCCCTCGGGACGCGCGTAGACGCCGTCGTCGACCAGTCCCTCCAGATGCAGGTCGCCCTGCACCAGCGAGCGTTGCAGCAGGCCGGCGTTGGTGGCAATGCGGCGGAACTCGCCGTCGCGCGAGTCGACCAGCACGTTCACCATCATCTTGATGGCGCTGAAAACGAGCAGCGCGGTCACGGCGCAGGCAACGGCGATCTTCAGGTACGACGGCCGGCCGCCGGTGGCGAGCCGCCGGGCCAGCATGAGCTGCAGCACCACCAGCGCGGCGGCGATGCCGGACAGGGTGCGGCCGAAGAACTCCAGTTCCTCGATATCGTGGGGCGTCGCGCGGCTGCCAACGACATCGAGCAGCCGGGCGTTAAAGCCCAGTTCAAAACTGAGGTAGATGACCGTCAGGACGATCAGGAAGAGAATCTGGCGAATCTGGGCTTGGCGCACGATCAATCCCTCAGATCCAGACGGGTCGACGTGATTTCCTCGTCGGGCAGATCCAGCTTGGCCGGCACGCGCGAGGCCGCGCCCGAGCGTGGTGCGGCCGGCGCATCGCCGGCGGGCACGCGCTGCTGCTGTGGTGGCGCGACGCGCCCAGCGGAGCTGCCCGCCGCTTGCGTCTGAACCGCAGCGGGGGCATTGGGGGCGGCACGGCGGCCGCTGTTGGCGGGCTTTGCCGCCTTGCCCGATCGAGCTGCCGGCGCCGAGGGCGGCGGATAGACGCCATGCAGCCGGATCGAATCCATATACCCGGGCGGATACAGCGACTCGTCGGCAAACGGCTTGGCGCGCGGATTCAAGCCCGCGACGCTCTTCACGTCGCCGCGGCGCATCCGGCCATCCTGCGTGTAGACAAAGCGCTCGATCGCCGAGCCCTTGGGAAAGTCGAAAGTCAGGGCGCTGCCGTCATTTTGGACCAGCACGACTGGCCGGTCGCGGCAATTTCCCACGTCCCACGACAGCACGTCGGACCCCTGGATGGCCAGCACGGTATAGCGGTAATCGCAGTTGCGGCGCTGGGTCTCGATGACGACCACGGTGCGTGGGCCGATGTTCTCGGTACGCGCGATGCGCGCGGATTCCACGTTGTTCAGGGGCACCACGCGCTGGTTGCCCGACAGCTTCACCGAGAAGTTCTTGCCTTCGCGGCGCAGCGTGCCCTGTCCGCCGTCTTGCAGCGGAAACTGGCCGATCTCGGTGCCGAAGAGGGCGGCGGTGTCCACGCCGTACACGAGGTTGCCCCTCGAATTGGTCTTGACCGCGCAGGCGGACAAGCCCGCCAGCAACAGGAAACTGGCCCCAAGGCGAAGGATCAACGAACGAGAGACGTGCAGGCGCAATGACATCATGGGAAGGCTAAAAACCTGGCGCCTCGCGGGCGCCATTTTTGTCAAAGCCCTGCAATGTATCTCACAGTTACAACGCAGGGCCAGACTTGTTTCAATTGCCCTGCTTCAGTTCCATCGACTGTTTCACCAGCTCGTGCGCCCCGTGACGGACGGCGGACACGCAGCGGGCCACGATGGCGCGCAGCAGCGCAAGGTCGGGCAGGGTGTCGGGAGCAGCCACGAAGCTTTCCACCGACGCCGACACGCGCGCGGGGCGACCGGCGTCCTCTTGCGGCAGCGTCAGCTTGATGGCTTTGCAGCGGTTGTTCACGACGTTGATGACTTCAAGGAATTGCTCGCGGGTCAGTTCCAGTTCGTCGGCCTGCACGAAGCTAGGGTAGACGAGGCGCAGGAATTCCGGGTCCGAATCGCTCAGGCTGAAGTACATGATGCCCATGTCGGGATGCTTGAAGACCACATCGCCTTGCTCGTCAAAGCTGGCGACCAGGCCCAGTTCTTCTTGCACCACGGTCTGGTACAGGGCGGACAGCGGGGTGGGGGTGGACATGATTCAACGCTCCGTTCTTGATAAGTGGGAAATATCGGCACGTGGAAGACGCGGGGGGCATTCCAGCGTGCGGGGCTGAAATGGCGAGCCCTTGCTCCTTGCTACGCGCCGTCTTGAAAAAGGTTCGGAAAAAATTTAGCGACGAAGGATAAACCGAACCCGGCAAATCAATCGGCCGAAGAAAGGGCAGAAAAAAAATCGAACCTTTTGCGCCGCTGCGCGTAGGGCTCAGTATCGGCGTCCATACCGGCCGTCCATACTGGCCGTCCATATCGGCACCCGCCTCACCCAAACAAGGAAACACACCATGCAGGACAAAGCACAAGACGTATTGACGCAGGCCAAGACCCACGCGGCACGGCTGGCGGCCATCGCGGTTCAGCGCGTCAACCGGGGCGACGCGGCGGGCGCGTTGCTGTTCCTTCTGGGCACCACGCTGTTCGCGGTGGTGTCCGTGCGCATGATGGGATCGAGCGCCAGCCTGAGCTTCTACGACCTCTTGCGCCTGCAGAACGGCGGCAGCGTGCAGGGCGCGATGGCAGGGCAGGGGTCCGGCGCGGGCTTTTATGCCTTGCTCTGGCTGCTGGCCGTCGTGGGGCCGCTGCTGCCTTCGCTGCTGGAGCATCGCGCGGCGCGCCTGGGTTATTTCGCGCCGCTGGTGTTGTGGGTCATTGCGTTGGCGGGCGTGGTCTCGCAGGTGCAGGAGTTCATGAATGCGACGCGGCAGTTTGCGGGCATCATGGGCAATTCGCGCGCCGGCCGCAGCCTGGCGGGCGACATGGCATCCAACCTGTGGAGCGGTCTGTCGTTCGGATTCGGTTTCTATCTGTCTGCCGCCATTGCGCTGGCCTTCACTGTCCGCGGGGTCGCCGCGTTGCGCCGCCGCGCTTGATTTTCCGCGCCTGCGCAGCTAAGGTGCCGCAGCCCCAAGAACCTGAACCATGAACACGCTCGAATCCAAGCGCTACGTCATCAACAACGTCGACGCGCTGCTGCGCATCATGCACACCGACCCGCGCTATGCGCTGGAGTTTCGGAACAAGGCCGAGCAGCACATCACGCTGAAACTGCGCAGAAAATTCTTCAATGTCCCGCCCGAAGGCGTGGTGGACGCGTTCAACAACGCGCTCATGAAGTTTCTGCAGACGCGCACGTTCAAGGACGAGGGCTTTCTGCACGGCCAGCCCGAGGGCGGATGGACGGCGCATGAACTGGCCGTCAGCAAGCTGGGCGGCTACCTGTACCGCGGATCGCTGCACGAGCTGATCCAGTTTCATCGCCGCACGCGGCATGAGGTGCAGTGGTCGGGTTCCGAGGATGGCGGGGATCTGGATGACGTGGCGTTTGACGACGCCCGGGAGGTGGCCGATGCCTCGCCCTTTGCCGACCCCGCGCATGCGTACGAGCACCTGTCGGTGGTCAAGCGCATGCGCGACTGCCTCAACAAACTCAGCGATACGCTGAAAACCACCATGTTCCTGTATCTGGACGACATGCCGATGGAACAGATCGCCCGGCAGCAGGACCTGCACGTGCCAACCGTGAAGAGCCGCCTGCATGCCGCGCGCAAGCTGGTGACGGAATGCACCCGCAAGGGGATGGACTGATGATGGCTGAAGACCGAGTGCTGTCCTATCTGTCCGGCGAGCTGGACGCCGATGCCCGCCGGGCCTTTGAAGCCGATCTTGCGCGCGATCCCGCATTGCGGGAGGAACTGGAGGCGTGGCGCAACCTGGCCGAGGCGCGGCAGCTTGCGCATAACGAGATCGGGCGGGGCGAGCGCGAGGCTGCGTTCTTGCGTGCGCTGGGGCAGCGCGTGGAGGCCGCGCCGGCGCACGAGTCGGCACCCGCGCCTGCTTCCAAACCTGTGCCTGCACCTGCGCCTGCGCCGGTGTCGCGCCTGCGGCGCTTGTGGCAGTGGCTGTGGCCCACGCCCGCCAGCCCCTTGATGCCGCTGGGCTGGGCGCTGGCGATCCTGCTGTCCGTCGTGGTGGTGCAGCAGGCGCCGGTGGGAGGACCCGAGGTAGTCATGTCCGACGATGTGCTGTCGCGCGGCGGTGCGTCATGTCCGCGGCTGGTGGTGGATCTTCCCGACGCCCTGACGGCGCGGCAGTTGCGCAATACCTTGTCCCAGTACGCCGTGTCCATCGTCGATGGACCCGATGCGGACGGGCGATACGTCCTGGCTGCTGCGCGTGAGTCGTCGCTGCGCGATGCCGCGACGGCGCTGGGCGCGCTGTCTGCCACCGGTGCGCCGGCCGGCGCGTGTCCCAAGCCGTGAGGCGCTGGCGCAAGCCCGCCGTCAATCCCAACGCAAAGCCCACCACCACGTCAGACCCAAAGTTTCCTATGAAGCCCATCAACGAACTCGCAGACGCCAACGTGGCGGACGCGCCCGCGCAACCCCTCCTGCGGCGGCGCTTGCTGGCCGCGCTGATCGGCGCGGGGCTGTGCGGGGGGCATGCTGGCGCCGTGTTTGCGGCGGGCGCCAATGCGCGGGGGCTGAACAACCGGAACATGATGGATGAGGAGCCGGCCCGCTCGGGCGCGCCGGCTCCCCAGCCGACCACGCCGGCGCCCGCGCCCGAGGACGATCCCTCCGCCAATGTGTCGGATCCCAAGACCGCATCGGACACCAAATCCAAGGCCGACCCGCAAGCCGAACCCGCCAAGCGCCGTTACGCGCTGGTGATCGGCAACGCGCGCTACGCCGTCCCGGCCAACGCGCTGGTCAACCCGGTCAACGACGCGCGCCTGATCGCCGACTCGCTACGCCAGCGCCAGATCGACGTGACCCTGCTCACGGACCTGACCACGGCGCAGATGGAAGCCGCCGTCGACGACTTTGCCCTTCGCGCCACGGGCGGGGACCTGGCGCTGATGTACTTCGCCGGACACGCCGTCGCGGTGGACGACGTGAACTATCTGTTCGGCGTGGACCTGCCGCTGCCGCTGAGTGAAGTGCGCATCCGCACGGCGCAGCAAAGCTCGCTGAGCCTCAAGCGCGTGTCGCAGGCGCTCCGGCGCGCCAACGTGCGCGCCCGCCTGATGGTGCTGGACGCCTGCCGCACCAACCTGACGCGGGGTACGCCCGCCTCGGGGCTCGTGCACGCGGTGCCCGCGGGCGGCGAGCTCATCGCCTTCTCCACGCAGCCCGGAGCCACCGCCGAGGACGGTTTCGGCAACGACGGCCCCCGCCACAGCCCCTACGCGTACTACTTCGCGCAAGGGCTGCGCGCGCTGCCCGGCTCCGCGCCGGTGGAGACCTTCTTCAAGCAATTGACCGCCGACGTGCAGGTGGCCACCGCCTACCGGCAGATACCGCACTACGCCAGCAGCCTGGTCGGCACCGTCACCTTCACCACGCTGGCGGACGCCCAGACGCCCGCGACGCCGGGGGCATCCGCCGGTCAGACGGCTCAAGGCCGAGGCCCGTCGCCCACGCTGGGACGCGATCTGATCAAGGCGCGCATGAGCGCCTGGGAATACGAGATTGAGCGGGGCGCGCAGTATGTGGACGAGCCCCGGCTGGCGTCGTTGCAGGCGCGCGCCAAGGCGGGCGATGTGGTCGCCATGACCACCTTGGGGCTGATCGCCGAAAATGGCGAGCACGTGCAGCAGAACTACCCCGTGGCCGCCCGCTGGTATCAGCGCGCCGCCGATCAGGGGTTCGCGCCCGCGCAAACCTATCTGGGCGAGCTGACCGGCATGGGCCGGGGCGTGCCCAAGAATTACGCCGTGGCCGAACGACTGTTCCGCGATGCAGCCGAGGCGGGGCACCGGCGCGCGGCGCTGGATCTGCTGGACGTCCGCGCGCGCATGGGCGAACCGATCGATCCGCGCGAGTGGGCCAAGGTGCTGCAAGACGCCGCGCTCAATCCCGTCGGCTTTCCGATGCCGGGCATGGCGCCCATTCCAGGCATGGCGGACAACCCGTGGATGCGCGCGCTGGGTGTGCGCCCGCCCGGTCAGCCCTGAACCCGGGGGCGGCGCGGGTATGGCGTGTCAGGCGCATCAGGCGGGGCGATGGTACACCGCCTCGACGTTGTAGCCGTCGGGGTCCAGGATGAAGGCGCCGTAGTAGTGCGGATGATATTGCGGGCGTAAACCGGGCGCGCCGTTGTCGCGGCCGCCGGCCGCCAGCGCCGCGCTGTGGAAGGCATCGACTTCGGCGCGGCTGCGCGCGCGGAACGCCACATGCACGCGCGGGGTGCTGGGCGTGCCCTGATGAATCCAGAACTCGCCGCCCGGGTCGCCCGCGTCGTCGGGCTCCCCGATGCCAAAGCCCATGCCCGTCGCCAGCGCCTTGCGCGGCACATAACCCATCGCCGCCAGCGCACTCAGGTAGAACGCCCGGCTGCGCGCGAAGTCACTGACGTGAATCTCGATGTGGTCCAACATACGCTGCTCCTCGGAAAGGCGGCCGCGTGGGCCGGAAGGACCAGCATAGGTGAGCGGGCAGGGCGAGGTCGCTTCGATTTGCAACGTGGCGATACGCGGTTGGGCGCTAAGCGCGGCACGCCGCCAATCGGTAGCGAAGCGCTACTGAGGGTGCGTCAATGACGCACCAACCATCAGTTCGACCCCCGGCGCGCCACGGCGATCAGAAGCTTTCCCAATCATCATTCGACTGCGCGGGCTTGTGGTCGCCGGGCACGCGCAGCGGGCTCTTGGATTGCGGGGCGGGCTTGGCTTGGGCGCGGAGAGTGTCCGCCGGCTTGGCGGCTGCCGGCCGGGTAGACGCCGGCTTGGCCAGCGCGCGTTGCGGCTTTGCGGGCTGTGGCGCTGCCGGCTGCACCTCGCGCACCTGAGCAACCTGCGGCTGCGCCACGAAACGCGGCGCGTCGTCTTCAGCAAGACGGAAGACGCTGACCAGCTTCACCAGCGTGGCAGCCTGCGAATTCAAGCTGTGCGCGGCGGCGGCCGATTCCTCCACCAGCGCGGCGTTTTGCTGCGTGGTCTGGTCGAGCTGGTTGATGGCGTCGCCCACTTGCGAGATGCCTTGTCCCTGCTCGTGCGCGGCGGCGCCGATTTCGGCGATCAGGTCGGCAACACGGCGCACCTGCGTCACGATGTCGTTCATGGTGCTGCCGGCTTCGCCGACCAGGTTCGAACCGGCTTCGACGTTGCCCACGCTGTCGCTGATCAGCTGCTTGATTTCCTTGGCGGCGCTGGCGCTGCGTTGGGCCAGCGCGCGCACTTCGCTCGCCACGACCGCAAAGCCGCGGCCCTGTTCGCCCGCACGGGCCGCTTCGACGGCGGCGTTCAGGGCGAGAATGTTGGTCTGGAACGCGATGGAGTCGATGACGGCGATGATGTCGACGATCTTGCGTGAGCTGGCCGAGATGGCATCCATGGTGCTGACCACGTTGCCGACCACTTCGCCGCCGCGCGCGGCGGCTTCGCTGGCCGAGCCGGCCAGGCTGCCGGCCATCTGCACGGATTCCAGGTTCTGCTTTACCGCCGAGTTCATCTCTTCCATCGAGGCCGCCGTCTCTTCGACGTTGGCGGCCTGTTCTTCGGTGCGCTGGCTGAGGTGGGCGTTGCCGGACGAGATCTGCGTGGCGCCCGTGGCGATGGACTCGCTGGACTGGCGCACCTGGCTCACCAGTTGCGCCAGGTTCGCGCGCATGGCGTCCATGTTGGCCAGCACGCTGGTCTGATCGCCTTCACGGCGTTGCACGCGCACGGCCAGATTGCCCTTTGCGACTTCCTGGGCGATCTGCGCGGCGTAGGCGGGTTCGCCACCCAGGCGGCGCATGACGGAGCGCACGAGGCCCAGACCCAGGATGCTGCCGATCAGCGCGCACAGCACGATCAGCGCGGTCAGCGTCCAGAACGTGCGTTCGACCGCCGCGGCCGCGTCTTCGGTGTCGAGGCGGGCCAGTTCTTCCTGGCGCTTGGCCGCTTCCATCAGGATGTTGCGCGCGGCGACATGCAGCTCGGCCGAGTCCTTGTGCAGCACGGTCATCGCGGTCGGATCGTTGCGGTCGGCCAGACCCTTCACGTCGTTGACGGCCGCCTTGTAGCGGGTCCAGGTGTCGGCCAGCTTGCCGCCGAGCGCGCGCAGGGCGGGGTCCTGCTCCTGCTGCAGACGGTCACGCGCCTGCAACACGGATTTTTCGGATTCTTCGTTCAGACGCAGCTCGTTCTGGCGGCCTTGCGGGTCGGTGTTCCAGATATAGACATACATGCGCCGGAAGTGCGTGGCGCCTTGGCGGGCGGCGTCGACGACGACGCGCAGCGGCATGACGGTTTCCGTGTACATGGCGCGCTGCTTCTGGCTGATGCTCCAGAGCTGCTGCATGGCGATGGCGCCAACGGCCACCAGCATCACGATGAAGAACAGCACCAGTGCGGTCAGGCTGCTCCGGAGAGAGAGATTTCTGAGTTTGGACATGATGGGCACGCGACGGGGGCGCGGAATGCGCCCTCCACCCGGGCACTACAGCACATTATGTTGCGGTGCAATACGGGGAACTGCGGGCGAAAAAGGCGGGTCGGCGGTGTTGGCCGGCTGCCTGTTCCGATATGCGGGATTTTTCGCGGCGGGTGACCGGACGCGGCCGCGTTCCCAGGAGGACGCTACGCGCCCAACTGCACATGCTCCACGCGGTTGCGCCCGTTGTTCTTGGCCAGGTACAACTGCTGATCCGCCGCCTTGATGAGGCTGCCGCGCGCATGCTGGTCATCCGGCACCACCGTGCTCGCACCCACACTGACCGTGACGCGCCGGCCGTGCGGCGACAGCGCGTGCACGATGGATTTCTTCTGGAGCTGTCGCTGGCATCGTTCGGCGACTTTGCGGGCCACCTCGGCATCGGCCTCGGGCAGGAGCACGACGAATTCTTCGCCGCCGTAGCGGGCAACCAGATCGCGCGGGCCATCGAGCGCCAGGCTCAGCGTCTCGGCGATCTCGATCAGGCACTTGTCGCCCTGGGTGTGGCCATACAGGTCGTTGTATTGCTTGAAGAAGTCGACGTCGAAGAGCAAGACCGACAAGGGCTGGCGCTCGCTGCGGGCGCGCTCCCATTCCAGTTCGAAACTGCTGTCGAAGCGCCGCCGGTTGGCGATATTGGTCAGGCCGTCCTTGAAGGACAGCACCTCCAGTTCTTTCTGCAGGCTGAGCAGTTTTTCTTCGGTCTTTTTGCGCTCGGTGATGTCGAACATGAAGCCGATCAGGGCTTCGGGTTCGCCGCTTTCCGTGCGCACGACGTGAACCACATCGCGGATCCACACATAGCCGTTGTCCTTGGTCAGCGCGCGGTAGTCCGCTTCGTGGTCGACGCCGGCCTGGGATTGCGAGACGCAGAAGTTCACGACGTATTCGCGGTCCTCGGGGTGCATGCGCATGGCCCAGTCTTCGACGGTGACCCAGCTATCCGTGCGCCAGCCCAGCAGCGCCTCGATCTGGGGGCCGATATAGGCGAACTTCATCGTGGCCCAGTCGATCTTCCAGGGAATCGCCTTGGTCGATTCCAGCAAAGTCCTGTACACCGCGTTGTCGTTGAGAAGCGTACTGTCGTCGGCCATGCTCAATCCTTTCGGGATCCCGAGGAACGAGCACTGTAGCCCGAAGCGGGGGGCGACGGGAACCTGCTCGACGACAGTTTGCGGTCAGGTTGACTAGAACGGCACCGCCAGCTTCAAGGACCCCGAATCGCCGCAAATCCGCCTTTAGTCGTAGATGCGTCCGGCGCGCCTCGCGGGCAGGGGGGCGCTATTTCCGGACCCAGTGCCCCAGCCCGCTGTCGTTGTAGTACTTGATGTCAAAACCCTGGGCCTGCCCTTTGTCCATCTTGAAGACGATGGATGCCCGCGACGCGATCATTTCGGCTTCGCCGGCCGGCGAAAACGCGAACGTGTCGCCGTCCCAGTGGCGCACGGGAAAGCGCATGTCCTTGGGGCCCAGCACCAGCGTCAGCGCGCCGTAGGCTTCTTCGATCCGGGCGGGGCCGTAGTAAGGGTTGTCGAACGTGCCGGTGTACTGCGACAACGCCTTGGATGCCGCGGGCTTGGCGGGATCGGGCTTTCCGGTCAGGTCCGCCTGCGGTTCGAACAGCTTCTTCATGGCGCCGTGGTACGCCGCATACCAGTCGCGCGTGGACTTGCCGTACAACGCTGTGTCGGTGAACGTGGCCACCACGGCTTCCGCCGCGCCGACCGGGGCGCCATTGGTCAGCACGACGATGCCGATGCCTGCGGAGGGCACGATGCGGAAGGTGGTTCCCGTGCCCACCAGGAAGGCGCCGGAATGCCCCATCGCAGGGCGTCCGCCGGTTTCGGTGTTGACGTTGAAGCCATAGCCGTAGAAGCCGGAACGCGACTTCAAATCGGGCGCGGGGGCGCTGAAGGCCTGCGGCGACAGTGCGGGCAGCAGCGCGCCGGTCGCGGCCAGCGGCTTGCCCTGATGTTGGCCATCAGCCAGCAGCAGTTTCAGCCACTGCGCCAGATCCACCACCGTGGAGGACACGCCGCCCGCGGGCGCCTGCGCATCGGCGTTGCGCTTGCCCGCCTGCACGAAGTGGCCATTCTGGTAGGCGTGCAACAAGGCGCGGTTGGCGTGCGACTCGAAGTCCGCATAGCGGTAACTGGTCGACGCCATGCCCAGCGGCTTGAAGAGCTGTTCGTCGGCCAGCTGCTCCCACGGGCGTCCTGCTGCACGGGCGATGGCCTCGGCGCCGATCGTGGTGCTGAAGTTGGCGTAGTGGTAGGAGGTGCGGAAGGGGGTGAGCGGCAAGAGGCGCAGGCGCGCGATGACGTCGTTGCGGGAAAAGCCCAGATCTTCCAGATCGTCGCCCGCCGTGGGGGGCAGCCCGGTGCGGTGCGCAAAGAAATCGCCGATGGTGGCGTGCTCGGACACATAGGCGTTGCTGAGCGCAAAGCCGGGCAGATGACGCGATGCGGGGTCGTCCCACGTGGCCTTGCGCTGGGTGATCTCGATGGCGGCGACCGTTGCCGACAGCGACTTGGAAATGGACGCGATCTGGAACACGGTGTTGGCATCCACCGGCGCCTGTTTGCCCACTTCGCGCGTGCCGTAGCCTTGCGTCAGCACCGTCTTGCCATCGATGACAACCGCCACGGCCAGGCCCGGCACCTGGCTGCGTTCCATGATGTCCTTGATGACGCCGGGCAGTTCCGCGACGGCGCGCTCGCGGCTGCCGGCCGGTATGGCGACCGCGTCAGCCGGCGGGTAGTCGGCGGGGGTAATCGGCACGGGCTGCGACCAGGCTGACGTGACGCCGCCCAGGGCAAGAACGATCGTTGCGGTGATGCGCGTGGTTGTGCTGTGCATGTTGGCCTCAGAATCCTGCTTGGTAAGCGATGCGAAAGACGCCCTGGTTGAGGCGCAGGGCCTGGTCGCGCTGGTGCGTGATCCCGGCCTGCACGATCAACCCCACGGGCGTGACGTAGGTGACTGCGCCCGATACTCCCCAATCCGTACTGTCCAGCAGGCCATGCCGGGCCAGCGTCTGGCCGCCGCCGGTCAGCTTGCGCACGGCGGCCGTTGCGGTGATCTGCCAGCGGTCTCGAGACAACGACACCGAGGTTACGCCATTGCCGTTGGAAACCGGCGCGCCACGAAAGGCGCTGGAATACGTAGCCTCGTTGAACCAGT
Organism: Achromobacter sp. 1012554356; assembly: GCF_059760815.1. Classification (NCBI taxonomy): domain Bacteria; kingdom Pseudomonadati; phylum Pseudomonadota; class Betaproteobacteria; order Burkholderiales; family Alcaligenaceae; genus Achromobacter; species Achromobacter sp. 1012554356. The sequence continues at coordinate 125,137 of NZ_JCBANC010000002.1, forward strand.
TCAGGTTCCATGCGTTGCCCAGCGGCGTGTCGTAACTGAGGCGGGCCGACATCGTGTTGGCGCTTTTGCCCTGATCCGGATCCAGGTGCAGCCGGCCCGCGTCCACCCCGCCCGATATGCCGGGCAAGCCGGGCAGGTCGCGGAAGTCGTACGAAAGGATGAACGACTTGAACTGGTCGCTGAATCTTGGCGGCTCGTCGGGACCGAGCAGGCCGCCGTCCAGGCTGAACCTGCGGTTCATGGCGGTGTTGTCGCGCTTGAATAGCAGGGCGGCCACGGAATGCGTGCCGCGGCCCGACGTGCCCAGGGTGTAGCGTCCGCCCACGCCGATCGATCCGCGAAATTCCGAGCTCTCGTTAAAGCCCGAGTACAGGCCGTCCACCACGTGCCAGGCGTCGCCAAAGCCCAGGTCCATCTTGCCGCCGTACAGCGCGTAGTTGTCGGCGGTGTAGGCCGCGAACAGGTTGTCCAGGTTCACGCCCAGATCGGAGAACGCGTTGTCCTTGGTGTCGTTGGTGGACGAGTTGAACGTGGCCTTGGTGCGGATCGAGAACTCGCGCGTCAGTTGCAGCACCAGCGCGGCCTCGGCGGTGGGCTGCACGCTGCTCCAGTGCGAGCGCGGAAGCTGGCCGTTGTCGTCGTGCACGCCGAAAAAGCCGGTGTAGCCGGTCATCAGCAGAAACCTGCCGTTCAGGCGCGGATACGACTCATCGCCGTCGGCCAGATCGCTGTAGGGCGTGAGGAAGATCTCGGTCTTGAAGATGTCTCTTGCCTCTTGCGCCGACGCGCCGTGCGCGGCGGCGGCAAGCAGCGCCGCCGCGGCCTGGCGCCGCGCACGATGCAGACGCCTCACCGCGCCAGCTCAGCCGCCAGTTCGCGCACCTGCGCATGGATGTTGTTGAACATCCCGAAATTCACGCGGCTGGCGACGACGAACACGCCCAGGTCGCGGTTGGGTGACAGCACCACGTACGACATGAAGCCGCCAATGCCGCCGCTCTTGCCCAGCAGCAGTGGCGTGCCGTTGCGCGGCAGGGTGACCACCCATCCCAGTCCCATGCCGTCGGCGTCCGTGACCTCGGTGCCCACAACGGATTTAAGCCCGTCGTACGGCAGCCACATCGTGTGCGCCAGCAGGGCGTTCTCGCGGGCCTGCTGCGCGCCATCCAGATGCCAGCGCATCCAGTGCACCATGTCGTCGGCCGTGGCGTACACGCCGGCGCTGGCATACATGATGTCGGGCGCCACCGCATTGGGGTCGGGCTTGTCGAAGGGATCGAGACCCGTCATCAGGCGCTTTTTCTGTGCTTCGTTCAGCACGTTGGTGGCATCGGTCATGCCGGCGGGCTTGAAGACCTCGTTGGCAAGCACGGTCGAGTAGTCCGCGCCGCCGGCCTTGGCCAGCGCGTCGCCCAGCAGGCCATAGCCCAGGTTGGAATACAGTGTCGTGGTGCCGGGCGCGTAGGCGGGCTTGTGGCTGCCCATCCACTTCCAGTAATAGGCGCGGTCGAAGGCGGCGAACGGATTGTCGGCGGGCTTGGCGTCGGGGTTGGGCAGTTCGCGCGGCAGGCCTGCGGAATGCGTCGCCAGGTCCAGCAGCGTGATCGGGCGGCCGTTGGCGTCGACCTTGGCGTTGTCGGGTGCGTACTTCGACAGGGGGTCGGTCAGCTTGAGCTTGCCCTTGGCTGCCAGCGACGCCAGCACGTCGCCCGCGAACACCTTGGACACCGACGCAATCCGGAAGATGGACTGGCCGTCGGGTTCGATGCCGCTGCCCGGCGCGGTTTCGCCGTAACCCTGGACCACCACCTCATTGCCGCGGACCGCCGCGATGATGAGGCCCGGCGCGCCGCCGTTCAGATACATCTGCATGCCGGCCATGGACACGGCATCCTGCAAGGCCAGGTCGGCGGCCTGGGCCTGGCCTGCGCCCAGTGCGCAGGCGGCGCTCAGGGCAAGAACGGGGATGCGCGGGAGAAGGCGGGACGTCAGCATGCGGATCTCTCTGAAGACGGCGAGGAACGGGTGTCCCTCCGCATGCCGCGATGATCCCAAAATCCCGGTGCGTAGCCACCAGCGTCAGGACGAAACAACATCCCGGCGTGATGAATGGCATATTGGCCGGCGTTTCTGCCGGCGGTCCGGGCTCAGATTCCCATGCGTTCGCGCAGCGGCTTGCGGTACGCGCGGGACACCGGCCACGCGTCGTCCACGGCCCGCATCCGGATCTGCCACCGGTCGACGCTTCTGCGGTCCACGTCCATGACATGCAACGCGTTGGCAATGGCGGTGCGGTGAACGCGGAAGAACGTCTTCTCGGGCAATAGCGTCGACCAGACGCCGAGCGCGCGCGAGTCCAGCACCATCGAGCCGTCGTCCAGCCAGATTTCGCTATAGTTTCCCGCCGAGCGCACGCCCACGATGGCTTCCGGCTGAACGCCCCGGACCACGCCGCGCATGCTCAGGTAGACGACCGATGCAGCGGGGTTGCCCAGCGGCGCCCGCGTGCGGCCGCTTCCGTATTTGGCTTGTCCGATCAGGTTGGCGCATTGGTACAGCGCGCCGACCTCGCTGGCGGACCAGCGCCGGTGCCGCGCGGTAGTGTCGAAACCGATGATGCCTTGCAGCTTGCCGTCATGGCAGACCGGCACGCTGAGCACGCTCTTGTTGCCCTGGCGCTGGAATTCGGCCTGGATGGCGCGCGCGGTGCGCGGCAGGTCGTTGACGTCGTGGATGGCGACCGCCTGGCCTTTGACCATGAACCGGTGCAGCCAGGCGATCAGCGTGGTCGGCACGTCCTGCAGTTCGGCGACGAACGGTTCGGTCTGGCCGCGGCACCACTCGTGGGTATTGCGCAGCCGCAGCATGTCGGGGCGGTATTCGATCATCCACGCCCGGTCGATGTCCGAGGTTTCGCCCATGTACGCAAGCTGCGCCGAGATCGCATCGTCCGCGGGCAGCTTGAGCAGGCTCATCGCGCAGTGATAGAGCCAGTCCGACGTCGGGTTGGGGTTGAGCAGGGTGACGGGGTGAGTCTGGTACTGGCCAACATCATCCTTCACGGGCGGTTCCTTCTGAGGCGGCAGGGCGCTTCGGGACGCGCTGTCGAACGCGCGCGGCTCGGCGGGATTTTCCTACCGGCGGCGCGGTCTGACAACCGCCTGTTGCGATAGGTGGCCAGCCAGGTGTCTGACACCCTCCGGAGAGGATCGTCAGCTTGCGGCACCGTCTCAACGGGTGTCAGACACCTTTTCAAGTTGCAGCGGACGTGCCCGTCGATTCGCGTTCGACGATCCGGAATCCCACGTCGATGACGGGCTCTGGTGGAGCCTCGCCGCGGCAACGCGCCATCAGCACGCGCGCGGCCTGGGCGCCGATGTCTGCGCCGTCGATCTGCACGGTGGTCAGCGAAGGCGCCAGGTGCGCGGCGAAGTCGGCCCCGCCGAATCCACAGACCGCCAGGTCTTGCGGCACGCGCAGGCCGCGCACGCGTGCCTCGGTCAGCACGCCTTCGGCCAGCGCGTCGGCGCTACAGAAAATCGCCTGCAGGCCGGGCGACCTATCGAACAGTTCGGCGGCGGCGCGCCGGCCGGACGCCACGTTGCTGGGCGCCGGGACGACCGCCGTGGGCACGTCATGGCCCAGGGTTTCCAGGAAGGCCGCCCGGCGCACCGCGGCGCGCTGATCGTCGCCGGTGGCCAGGCCCACGTTGCGCCACCCCTTGGACAGGAAGAATTCGGCGACGGCGCTGCCCACCTGCCGATGCGAGAAGCCGACCAACATGTCGAGGGGGCGCTCGGTCAGGTCCCAGGTTTCGACAACCGGGATGCCGATCTCCCGCAGGCGGTGCGCGGCGGGGATGTCGCTCAACAGGCCGGCAACGACCACGCCGTCCACGCGCCGTCCCGCCATGGCGTTGAGCAAGGCTTCCTCGCGGCCGCGGTCATAGCCCATCTGCCCGAGGATGAGCTGGTAGCCCTCGCGGTCGAGTTCGGCAGTCAGCGCTTCGATGGTGGGCAGGAACTGCGGGACCGAGATGATGGGCACCAGCGCCGCCACGGTGCGGCTGCGCCGCGACTTCAGACCGCCCGCCAGCAAATTGGGGATGTACCCCGTTTCCGCGACGGCCTGCTGGACGCGCGCGATGGTGGCCTCGGAAACGCGGCCCGGGTTGCCGAGGGCGCGCGACGCGGTGATGAGCGACACGCCGGCCGCGCGGGCGACGTCATGCAAGGTGATGGATTTGGGCTTCATGGAACCGGAAAGTGCGGGTTTGTACGGATCGCGTGCTGGCTTGCCGCGCAATTTGGACAACGTTATCATGAACGTCAGCTGCAACGTTTTCCTCCCGCCGCCAGCCAAGCTCCGCATAACCGGCGCTTTTTATTTGGTCGCAAATGACAACGTTGTCCATTCGTCGGCGTGACCCTTCATGACGTGACGATTCTTTCGCTTGGTCCATGCAGGACCGCCTAAATACCCGGAGACTTCCATGACCGCCACTTCCCACGCCGACCGCATCGCCTGGTTGCGCATCTCGTCGTGCTATCTGCCGCTGGCCACCCCGATCAGCGACGCCAAGGTGCTGACGGGCCGGCAAAAGCCGATGACCGAGGTCGCGATGCTGTTTGTCGAGGTGCAGACGGAAAACGGCGACGAGGGCATCGGCCTTAGCTACTCCAAGCGCGCCGGCGGCCCGGGGCAATTTGCCCACGCCAAGGAAATCGCGCCCGTCCTGATCGGCGAAGACCCCAGCGACATCGGCCGGCTCTGGACCAAGCTGTGCTGGGCCGGCGCGTCCGTGGGCCGCAGCGGCTTGTCGACCCAGGCCATCGCCGCCTTCGACGTGGCGCTGTACGACCTGAAGGCCCGCCGCGCCAACCTGCCGCTTGCCAAGCTGCTGGGCGCCTATCGCGATTCGGTCGCTTGCTACAACACGTCCGGCGGCTTTTTGCACACGCCGCTCGAGCAACTGCTGGTCAACGCCAGCGCGTCGCGCGAACGCGGCATTGGCGGCATCAAGCTGAAGGTCGGCCAGCCCGACCGGCAACTGGACATCCGGCGTGTCGAAGCCGTGCGCAAACACCTGGGCGACGACGTGCCGCTGATGGTCGATGCCAATCAGCAGTGGGACCGCCCGACTGCGCAGCGCATGTGCCGCATCTTTGAACAGTTCAATCTGGTGTGGATCGAGGAGCCGCTGGACGCCTACGACCACGAAGGCCACGCCGCGCTTGCCGCCCAGTTCGACACGCCGATCGCCACCGGCGAAATGCTGACCAGCGCGGCCGAGCACAGCGAGCTGATCCGCCACCGCGCCGCCGATTACGTGCAGCCCGACGCGCCGCGCGTGGGCGGCATCACGCCGTTCCTGAAGATCCTTTCGCAAGCGGAGCAGGCTGGCGCGATGCTGGCGCCGCACTTTGCGATGGAACTGCACGTGCACCTGGCCGCCGCCTATCCGACCGAACCGTGGGTCGAGCATTTCGACTGGCTGGAACCGCTTTTCAATGAGCGGCTCGAGATCCGCGACGGCCGCATGCTGGTGCCGAACCGCCCGGGCCTGGGCATCTCGCTCAGCGATCAGGCGCGCGCGTGGACGCGCGACACGGTCGAGGTCGGCAAGCGGATCTGATCCATTCCGGTCCCGCCGTGTTGCGGCGGGACACATGCACCACCAACGGCGCGACAGACGCCAATCCAAAGGAGACTCGCATGAAAAAATGGTTCACCACGCTTGCGCTCGGCCTGGCCGTCACGGCATCGGCCCAGGCGCAGAACTGGCCCGCCAAACCCGTCACGATGCTGGTGCCGTTTCCGCCGGGCGGTTCGACCGACCTGATCGCCCGGACGGTTGCGCCCAAGCTGCAGGAAAAGTTCGGCGGCACCTTCGTGATCGAGAACAAGCCCGGTGCGGGAGGCACGCTGGGCGCGGGACAAGCCAAGCGCGCCGCGCCCGACGGCTATACGGTGCTGGTGTCGTCGCTGGGCCCCTTCGTGATCGGCCCGCACCTCGTCAAAGAGCCGGGCTACGACGCGCTCAAGGACTTCGAATACATCACGGTGGCCGTGCAGGCGCCGAACGTGCTGGTGGTCAACGCGAATTCGCAGCTTCGCGACATGAAGGGCGTGCTGGATTACCTGAAGTCCAACCCGGGCCGCATGACGTTTGCATCGGCGGGCAACGGCACTTCGGATCACCTGACCGCAGAACTCTTCTGGCAGGAGACCGGCACGCAGGCCACTCATGTGCCATACAAGGGCGGCGCACCGGCCATCGTGGATCTGCTGGGCGGCCAGGTCGACGCCAGTTTCAGCAACATCAACACGTGCCTCACGCACATCCAGTCGGGCAAGCTGCGCGCCATCGCGGTGACGAGCGCGAAGCGTTCGCCCCTGCTGCCCGACGTGCCCACCATGGAAGAGCTGGGTCTGAAGGGCGTGACCGTGACGTCGTGGCAGGCGTTTGCCGGGCCGAAGGGCATGCCTGCCGACATCCGCGACAAGCTGCGCGCCGGCATCGCCGACGCGCTGAATGACCCGTCGGTGAAACCGCGCCTGCTGGAACTGGGCTTTGAGGTCGTCGGCAACACGCCGGCAGAATTCACCAAATTCCAGGCCGAGGAATTTGCCCGCTGGAAGAAGGTGATCGAAGTGGGCAAGATCACGGCGAATTGATTGCGCGCCCCTTTGAGCCAAGGTCACGTCGATCCGCGGGCATTCGCGTCCCGTCGCCCGTGGCGTTCGCCATCGCCGCCATCGTGTCGCCGACGGACCCGGTGGCGGTCGAAGCGATCTCGCGGCGCGTCCACATCCCGCGCCGCATGATGGCCATCCTGGAAGGCGAGGCGCTGTTCCACGACGCCAGTGGCCTGGTGGCGTTTCGCTTTGCGGTTGCGGCTGCTAGACCTGCACGAAGCGCACCTGCGGTAGCGCGCGCGTGCACGCTTTCAACGCCTAATCCTGCTGGCAGACCCGGAAAGTATCGAAAAACGAGCGCCGCTTGTTGGGGCAAGGCGAAAACATTTATGCTTTAAAGGTATCAATTCGGATTCCCAAAGTATTGGACGCGAAAAGTCGCGGGGTCTTATAAACGCCTCGTGACCATCCTTTACGCAACGCCGTCCATGTCCGCAGCCACCATCGAACGCATCGAAACCTGTCTCGTCGACCTTCCCACCATCCGTCCGCACAAGCTGTCGGTGGCCACGATGTATGGCCAGACGCTGATGCTGGTGAAGGTGTATTGCAGCGACGGCGTGGTGGGGATCGGCGAGGGCACCACCATCGCCGGCATGGCGTATGGGCAGGAAAGCCCCGAGGCCATGAAGCTGTCTATCGACGCTTATTTCGCGCCCGCGATGATCGGCCAGGACGCGACGCGCGTGCAGGCGTTGATGGCGCATCTGGGCAAGCTGGTCAAGGTGAACCACTTTGCCAAAAGCGCGCTGGAAACAGCGCTGCTGGATGCGCACGGCAAGCGTCTGGGTGTGCCCGTCAGCGAACTGCTGGGCGGCCGGCGCCGGGATCGCGTGCCGGTGGCCTGGACACTGGCGTCGGGCGACACGGATCGCGACATTGCCGAGGCCGAGCAGATGCTGCAAGAGCGCCGCCATCGCATCTTCAAGCTGAAGATCGGCGCCCGGGACCCGAAGGTCGATATCGCGCACGTGGCTGCGATCAAGCGCGCGCTGGGCGACCGCGGGGCGGTGCGCGTGGACGTGAACATGGCGTGGAGCGAGACGCAGGCGGCGTGGGCGATTCCGGCGTTGGCAGAAGCCGGTTGCGAGCTGGTGGAGCAGCCGGTGGCCAGCGCCGCGGCGCTGGCGCGACTGATGCGCCGGTTTTCGGTGGCGTTGATGGCCGATGAGGTGTTGCAAGGTCCGGACACGGCGTTCGAGATCGCGCGGCAGCACGGCGCGGATGTATTTGCCATCAAGATCGAGCAGAATGGCGGCCTTTTTGCGGCGCAGCGCGTGGCGGCGATTGCCGATGCGGCGGGCATCGAACTCTATGGCGGCACGATGCTGGAGGGCGCGGTCAGCACGGTCGCGTCGGCTCACCTGTTTGCCAGCTTTGCGCATCTGCAATGGGGCACGGAGCTGTTCGGTCCCTTGCTGATCACCGAGGAAATCCTTGCGCAGCCGCTGGACTACAGCGACTTCGAATTGACCGTGCCCGCCGGCCCGGGGCTCGGTATCGAGCTCGACGATGCCCGCGTCAAGCGCTTTACGCGCGACGGGCTGATCAAGGTCACGGACAAGAGACACTGAAAAAAAAGGCGATGCGGCGGCAGGCGACGCCGCATTGCCCGTACCCACACACCGTACCCATACAAATAGACAACCCCTGGAGACAGACATGAGCCTCGACGTATTCAACACCCCGGAAGTGCAAGACCTGCTGAAGGCCGCGACCAACATTGCAGGCAGCGAGGGCAACCCGCGCTTCAAGCAGATCCTGAACCGCCTGTTGAGCGATCTTTTCAAGGCCATCGACGACCTGGACATCACGCCCGACGAGGTGTGGGCCGGCGTCAACTACCTCAACCAGCTTGGCCGCGACGGCGAGGCCGCGCTGCTGGCCGCCGGGTTGGGGCTGGAGAAATTTCTGGACGTGCGCATGGACCACGAGGACAAGCTGGCCGGCCTGGACGGCGGCACGCCGCGCACCATCGAAGGCCCGCTGTATGTCGCAGGCGCGCCCGTCCTGGACGGCGTTGCCCGCATCGATCTCGATCCGGACGCGGACGCCGGCCCGCTGGTGATCCGCGGCGTTGTGCGCGATACGAGCGGCGCGCCGCTGGCCAATGCGGTGGTGGAGTGCTGGCATGCCAACTCCAAGGGCTTCTATTCGCACTTCGACCCGACGGGCGCGCAGACCGACTTCAACCTGCGCGGCGCGGTCCGCACCGACTCGGAAGGCAAGTATGAGTTCCGCACGCTGATGCCCGTCGGTTATGGCTGTCCGCCGCAGGGCGCCACGCAGCAGCTGCTGGACGCGCTGGGCCGTCATGGCAACCGCCCGGCGCACGTGCACCTTTTTGTCAGCGCGGACCAGCACCGCAAGCTGACGACGCAATTCAACATCGAGGGCGATCCCCTCATCTGGGACGATTTCGCTTACGCCACCCGCGAAGCGCTGATCCCGCCGGTGACCGACAAGACGGGCGGCGCCGAGCTGGGCTTGAAGACCGACGCGTACAAGGAAATCGAATTCGACGTCGTGCTGACCGGCCTGCTGCAAGGCAAGGACAACCAGGTCGTCAATCGCCTGCGCGCTTCCGCCCAGGCCTGAACCCGGCAGGCATCGCCACCGCGCGATGCCGCCACCCGATACCCATACCGATAACGGGCTCCGCGCGAGCCCGGGGAGACTCTCATGGCCTCAACAATCTCCATCCCGAGCCTGATCGATCAGGAACGGATGGGCGCCTTTCAATGGCGCGTCCTGATCCTGTGTTTTCTGATCGCGCTGTTTGATGGCTTCGACACGCAGGCAATGGCGTTCACCGGGCCCGCGATCCTGACGGCATTCAAGCTGCAGGCCGGCGACCTTGCGCCGATCTTGACGGCCGGCATCGTCGGCATGACGGTGGGCGCCATGTCGTTGGGCCTGGTTGGCGACCGTATCGGCCGCCGTCCCGCCGCGCTGATCGGCGTGGCCGTCTTCGGGCTGGCGACGCTGTTGACGGCCGCCGCGACGGAGACGTGGCAGATCCTGGCGCTGCGGTTCATCGCGGGGCTGGGCATGGGCGGCTGCACGCCGATCGTGCTGGCGCTGGCGGCGGAATACGCGCCGGCGCGCCATCGAGGCGCGGTGATCACCGGCGTGCTGCTGGGCCTGCCGGCGGGCGCCATGCTGGGTGGCCTGCTGGCCGCGAAAATGCTGCCCGTGATCGGATGGCAAGGCATCTTCATCGTGGGCGGGGTGGCGCCGCTGTTGCTGCTGGCGGCGCTGGTGGTGCTGCTGCCCGAGTCGCTGCAGTTCAAGGCCATGCGCGGCGACGCGGCGGGGCAGGGGTATGTCGCCCGCATCCTCGCGAAGATCTCGCGCCAGCCGCTGCCGGCCGGCATACGCTTCACGGTGCCGGAAGACGCGACCATCCGCGCCAGCGTCAAGGCGCTTTTCACCGACGGCTATGCGCGCAAGACGCTGGCGATCTGGTCGGTGTACCTGCTGAACTGGGTGGCGTGGTTCATGCTGCTGTCGTGGCTGCCCACGGTGCTGAAGGCCGCGGGCCTGCCGGCCGACCAGGCGCCGATGGGCACGTTCACCGTGAATCTCGTGTTCATCGTGTGCGCCTTCCCGTTGTCGTACCTGATGCCGCGCGTGTCGACGCGGACGCTGCTGATCGCGATGTTCGCGCTGGGCATCGCGGTGTCGTTGGGGTTGGGGTACGCGGGAACGGACTGGACGCTCGTGTTCATCCTGATTGGCGCTGCGGGCCTGGGCATCGGCGGCCAGCAGCTGGCGCTGAACTACCTGGTCATCGGCGCGTATCCGACGGCGCTGCGCGCCACGGCGACGGGCTGGTCCATCGGCGTTGGCCGCGCGGGCGCCATCATCGGCTCGGCCATCGGCGGCAGCTTCCTCGGCTGGTTCGGCCCGTCGGGCTTCTTCATGGTGCTGGCCGTGCCGCTGGCGGGGGCGCTGCTTGCCGTGCTGGCTGTGGACAACAAGTCGTCGCAACCCGCGCCGGGCGAGCTGTCGCGCGCACATTGATCGGGAGGTTGCATGAATCGCTTTGACAATCAGATCGCGCTGGTTACCGGCGCCGCCCAGGGCGTCGGCCGCGCCACCGCCAAACGCCTGGCCGCCGAAGGCGCTGCGGTCGTGCTGGTCGACCGCGCCGCGGAACTGGGCGAGGCCGTGGCCCGCGAGATTCGCGAGGCGGGCGGGCAGGCGTCGTTCATCGACGCCGATCTCGAAACCCATGCGGGCGCGCAGCGGATGGTGCAGTACACGCTGGACACGCACGGCCGTATCGACGTGTCCGTGCACAACGTGGGCGGCACGATCTGGATGAAGCCATTCTGGGAATACACGCCGGACGAGATGCAGCGCGAGGTGAACCGGTCGCTCTGGCCGACGCTGTGGTCGTGCCGCGAGGTGATCCCGGTGATGAGAAAGCAAGGCCGCGGCGCCATCGTCAACGTGGGCTCAAACGCCACGCGAGGCATCTACCGCGTGCCGTACTCCGCCTCCAAGGGCGGCGTCCACGCGGCCACCGTCTGCATGGCGCTGGAACTGGCCGAATCCGGCGTGCGCGTCAATTGCGTGGCGCCGGGCGCCCTGGACAACGGCGTGCGCGCCATCCCGCGCAACACCGAAGCCCCCTCCGACCAGGACCGCATCTGGCAAGGCGAGATGTACACGGACTGCCTGGCCGGCACGCCCATGCATCGCATGGGCAGCATGGAAGAGGTGGCGTCGGCCATCTGCTTTATGGCGGCGCCGGAGGCGTCATACATCACGGGGCAAGTGATGTATGTGGCGGGGGGGCATGTGGGGTGAGGAGACGAGGGGTGTCAGACACCTGTTGACGCAAAACGAAAGGCCGCTACCTGATGGCAGCGGCCTTTTCTGTTTGCGGCCGCCCTGCGGCGGGGGCGCGCGACGTTCATGCCGCGCGGGCGAGCGGTGCGGCGCCGATGCGGCTCAGGGAGCCGGAAAACGGGCCGGTGCGCGGGCGGGACTGCGGCTGGGGTTCGTGGATCAGGCCGCGCACGGCTTTGAGCACGTCGTCCGGGCTGGCCGGTTTGCGCATCAGCATCGCGCGGCCCGCGCAGGCTTCCAGGATTTCATGTTCGGGACGGCCGCTCAGCACCAGCACCGGCGTTTCGTGCAGATAGGCGTTATCCCGCATGGCGGTCAGGAGGGCGGCGCCGTCCATGCCGGGCATGGACAGATCGGTGATCACGAGGTCGGGGCGCAGGTCGATCATCTGCTGCAGCGCGGTGAGTCCGTCGGTATGCGTCGTGACGTCATAGCCTTCGCTGCTCAGGAACTCGCACATCAGGGCAACCAGCGTGGGCTGGTCGTCCACCAAAAGAATTTTCGTCATTTTTATAGGGTGCCACTGTCGGCGGGAATTCGGTTGTCTGCGCCGCCGGCTGTCCGCCGCTTCAAGCTGGGTGGAGGGCGCGCCGGCCAAGGGCGGCGCGCGGAAAGGCGGTCTGCAGATCGGGAAGCCGAATCCTAGGGCATGCCGCCGCCGCGTTGGTGTAGTAGTTGTATCCAGACGCAACTCCGGACCGTGCATACCTGTATAGTTCGCCCGTGCGAAGGATGGTCCGCAGGCTTCTCCGTCCCTATAATTCTTCGCACTCTGCCTTAGCGCAATCCGCGCGCTTTCCCTGAATTGGTAAACGATCTCATGCTGAAATCGCCGCAGCCGGCCAGTCGTCTGGCCTTTCCCCGCACTCTGATGGCCGGATTCATCCTGGCCGCGGTGGCCACGCTGGTCATCGCCTTTGTCAACGTTCGCTCCGCGGACACGCGCACGCGTGCCGTCCAGTCCATGGACCGCGCGACCGAGTCGCTGCGCCAGCTCAGCCTGTTCAATTCGGCCCTGAAAGATGCCGAGATCGGGCAAAGGGGTTACCTGCTGACGGGCGACTCCGCCTATCTGGAACCCTACGTGCGTTCGGTGCCGCTTATCGAGCAGCGCCTGGCCGTGGTGCAGGAATTCGCGCAGCAGGACGCCACGCAACGCCGGATTGCCAATGACATTGCGGGCATCACGAAGCAAAAGCTTACGGAGTTGAACAACACCGTCGAGATGCGCCGGGCGGGAGACGTCGAAGGCGCGCTGGCGGTGGTGAGGACCGATTCGGGCAAGGAGGCGATGGACCGCCTGCGCGATTTGGTCGGCGAACTCTATACGTCGCAGATGAGTCGGGTCGAGCAGGAGCGCGACGCCTGGAGCGATGCGGCCACGACCTCGACCTACTATTCCTGGGGCGGCGCTCTGGTGTTGCTGGTCCTGATCTTTGCGTCGGCCCTGATGAACATCCGCGAGTACCGCGCCAAGGCGCGGCAGGCCTGGGTGACGACGGGCCTGTCGGGCCTGAGCCTGCGGCTGCGGGGCGACCATCGCTTGGACGAGATTGGCAGGCGCGCCCTGGACTACCTGGCCGAATACCTGAATGCCAGCGTCGGCGCGGGCTACGTGGTCAATGGCGAAGAACTCGAGCTGTTCGGCGGCTATGCGGTGCCGCCCGAAAGGCTGCCCCAGAAGATTCCCACGGCGCAAGGCCTCGTCGGCCAGGCGGCCGTGTCGCGCAAGCTGCTGCACGTGCGCAACGTACCCGCCGGCCACCTGGAAGTCTCGTCCGCCACGGGCCGCTCGAATCCGGTCGAACTGGTGGTTGCGCCCGCCATGCAATACGAGCGCGTGTACGCCGTGATCGAGCTGGGCTTCAACCATCCGGTCAGCGAGGGCGAACGCAGCCTGCTCGAAGGCGCATCGGAAATGCTGGCGTCCGCGATCCGGGCCGGCATGGACCGCACGCGGCTGGAGTCGCTGCTGGCGGAAACGCAGCGCCAGTCCGAAGAGCTGCAGACCCAGCAGGAAGAGCTGCGCGTCAGCAACGAGGAACTGGAGCAGCAGAGCCGTATCCTGCAGGAATCGCAGGCGCGCATGGAACTGCAGCAGACCGAGCTGGAGCAGACCAACGTCAATCTGGAATCGCAGACCGAACAGTTGCTGCGGGTGCAAAGCGCGCTGACCGACAAGGCGCGTCTGCTGACGCAAGCCAGCCAATACAAGAGCGAATTCCTGGCCAACATGAGCCACGAGCTGCGCACGCCGCTCAATTCCACGCTGATCCTGGCCAAGCTGCTGTCCGACAACAAGCCGGGCAACCTGTCCGTCGAGCAGGTGAAGTACGCGCAGACCATTCATGCGGCCGGACGCGACCTGCTGGCGCTGATCAACGACATCCTGGACCTGGCCAAGATCGAGGCAGGCCAGGCGACGGTCGAAGTCGACGACGTGGCCGTGATCCCGGCGCTGCAGCGTCTGCTGGAACCGCTGCGGCCGCTGGCCCAGGAAAAGGGCCTGGCGCTGGAGCTGGACATCGCGCGCGACGTGCCCGATTCCCTGCGGACCGATCCGCAGCGGCTGGGCCAGGTGCTCAAGAACCTGCTGTCCAACGCGATCAAGTTCACCGAGCAGGGTTTCGTGGCGCTGCGCGTGACGCGCGCGCCGGGCCGCATGCTGTCGTTTGCGGTGCACGACACCGGCATCGGCGTGGCCGCCGACCAGCACGAACTGATTTTCGAGGCATTCCGCCAGGCCGACGGCAGCTCGCACCGCAAGCACGGCGGCACCGGGCTGGGCCTGTCGATTTCGCGCGACCTGGCCAAGCTGCTGGGCGGCACGCTGTCGCTGGTCAGCACGCCGGGGCAGGGCAGCGTGTTCACACTGCTGCTGCCGATGAACCTGCTGGTCGTGTCCACCACGCCGGCGCCGCGCGAGCGCACCGATGTCCCTGTCACGCTGGCGGGCCCGGGCGGCGCGATTGCCGCGCCGCCCGTTGCGCGTGCAGAACCGGCCACGCTGTCCAAGCCAGCCGAGCCGGCCGAACAGGAACAGGGCGAGACCTTTGCCCGAACCATCCTCGTCATCGAGGACGACGAACGCTTTGCCGCCATCCTGGCCGATCTGGCGCATGAGATGGGCTTTGGCTGCCTGGCCGCGCACACCGCGACCGATGGCCTGGCGCTGGCGGCCCAGCGGCGGCCCGATGCCATCGTGCTGGACGTGAACCTGCCAGACTTCTCCGGCCTGGGCGTGCTGGATCAGCTCAAGCGCAATCCGAACACCCGCCACATCCCGGTGCACATCGTGTCGGTGGCCGACTACGCGCAAGAGGCGCTGGTGCGGGGGGCGGTGGGCTATGCGCTCAAGCCGGTCAAGCGCGAGGAACTGGTTCACGCGCTGCAGCGCCTGGAAGCCAAATTCACGCAGAACGTGCGGCGCGTGCTGGTCGTCGAGGACGACGACCGCCAACGCGACAGCGTGCGCGAACTGCTGGCGCGCGACGACGTCGAGATCGTGCCCGCGGCCAATGCCGGCGACGCCCTGGCGCTGCTGCGCGACACCACCTATGACTGCGTGGTGATGGACCTGAACCTGCCCGACATGAGCGGCTACGAACTCTTGCGCGAAATGGCCGATCAGGACAGCGTGTCGTTCCCGCCCGTGATCGTGTACACCGGCCGCGCGCTGTCGCGCGACGAGGAGCAGCAGCTTCGCCGCTTCTCCAAGTCGATCATCATCAAGGACGCACGCTCGCCGGAGCGCCTGCTGGATGAGGTAACGCTCTTCCTGCACCAGGTGGAAGCCGAGCTGCCGCCGCAGCAGCGCCAGATGCTGGAGCTGGCGCGCAGCCGCGACACCACGCTGGAGGGCCGCACGGTGCTGGTGGTGGAAGACGACGTGCGCAACGTGTTTGCGCTGTCCAGCATCCTGGAGCCCACCGGCCTGCACGTGGAGATTGCGCGCAACGGACGCGAGGCGCTGGAGGCCCTGGGCCGCGCCGGCGTCAATGGCAACCGCGCCGTCGACCTGGTGCTGATGGACATCATGATGCCGGAGATGGATGGCTACACGGCCATGCGCGAGATCCGCGCGCGGCCCGAGTGGCGCCGCCTGCCGATCATCGCCCTGACGGCCAAGGCCATGAAGGACGATCAGGAAAAGTGCCTGGCCGCGGGCGCCAACGACTACATCGCCAAGCCGCTGGACGTCGAGCGCCTGCTGTCGCTCGTGCGCGTCTGGATGCGCAAATAGGCCCGACCGGATCAAGACACAGCGATCACGCCCATGCCCACTCAGAACAAGGCGCACATCGAAGACATCGAGCAGCGGTTGCTGCTCGATGCGATCTATCACCGGTACCACTACGACTTTCGGGAGTATGCGCAGGCCTCGCTGAAACGCCGCCTGCGCACCGCGCTGGGCGAATTCCACTGCAAGACGCTGTCGCAGCTTCAGGACCGCGTGCTGCACGAACCCGCCGTGTTCACGGGCCTGTTGCAGTACCTGACGGTGCAGGTCAGCGACATGTTCCGCGATCCCAGCTACTTCCTGGCGCTGCGCAACGAGGTGGTGCCGATCCTGCGCACCTATCCCTCGATCAAGGTGTGGGTGGCCGGGTGCAGCACGGGCGAGGAAGTCTATTCAATGGCGATCCTGCTGCACGAGGAAGGGCTGCTGGACCGCGCGCTGATCTACGCCACCGACATCAATCCGCATGCGCTGCGCGCGGCCGAGCAGGGCGTTTTCGACCTGGACCGCGCGGCGGCCTTCACGGCCAATCATGCGCAGGCCGGGGGCCGCAATTCGCTGTCGCACTATTACACGGCGCGGTATGGCCGCGTGGTTTTCGACAAGACGCTGCGCGAGCACATGGTGTTCTCCGACCACAGCCTGTCGACCGACAGCGTGTTTGCGGAAGTGCATCTGGTGTCGTGCCGCAACGTGCTCATCTACTTCGAGCGCGATCTGCAGGACCGGGCGTTGGGCCTCTTTCACGAGGCACTGGTCCATCGCGGATTTCTGGGCCTGGGGTCCAAGGAATCGGTGCGATTCACGGCGCAGGCCGACGGCTTCGACGAATTCGTGATGGCCGATCGCATCTACCGTAAAAAGGCCGACCTGTGACGCCGCGCGGGCCAGATCTGCCGGGTGATGTGCCGGGGGCCGAAGCACCGGGGGCCGCCGCACCGGGGGCCGCCGCCGTGGACTGCGCCTGGGACGCGATCGTCATCGGCGGTTCGTCGGGCGCCATCGACGCCTTGAGCATTCTGCTGCCCGCGCTTCCCGCAGGCCTGCGGGCCAGCGTGATCGTGGTGCTGCATTTGCCCGCCGACCGCCGCAGCCTGCTGAGCGACATCTTCAGCTATCGCTGCGCATTGCCGGTGCAGGAAGCGCAGGACCAGCAAACGATACAGCCGGGACACGTGTATTTCGGGCCGCCCGGCTACCACCTGCTGGTGGACCGGGGGCCGCGCCTGGCGTTGTCGATCGACCCACCAGTGCATTTTTCGCGGCCATCCATTGATGTGCTGTTCCAGTCCGCCGCCGATTGCTATGGCGAGCGGCTGCTTGGCGTGCTGCTGTCCGGGGCGAACGAGGATGGGGCCGAAGGCCTGGCCGCCATCCATGCCGCCGGCGGCCACGCGCTGGTGCAGGCGCCGGCGTCGGCCGCGGTACCCGCGATGCCCGGCGCCGCCCTGGCCCTGGTTCCGGCGGTAAGGGCGCTGACGCCCGACGAAATTGCCGCCGTCTTCGCGCAGTTGCCCACAAGGCGGCTGCCCTGAAACCCAAACGCATTGACACCATGATTTCGACATCAGCCCCTTCCCACGACGACCGCATCAAGTGCCTGCTGGTTGACGACGTTCCGGAAAATCTGATTGCGCTCGAGGCGCTGCTGGCCAGCGACCGTGTCGAGGTGCTGAAGGCCCAATCCGGCCCGCAGGCGCTGGAACTGCTGCTGCGCCACGGCGACGTCGCGCTGGCGCTGTTGGACGTGCAGATGCCCGACATGAACGGCTTTGAACTGGCCGAACTGATCCGCGGCAGTGAGCGCACGCGCCACATTCCGCTGATCTTCATCACCGCCGGCTCGCGGGAACAGAACTGGCAGTTTCGCGGCTACGAAACCGGCGCGGTGGATTTTCTGTACAAGCCCGTCGACCCGTACATGCTGCGCACGAAGGCAAACGTGTTCTTCGAGCTGCACGAGCGCAAGCGCGCGCTGGCGCAGCAGCTGGAAGAGCGCACCGAAGCGCTGCGGGTCAACGAGATGTTCATGGCGGTGCTGAGCCACGATCTGCGCACGCCCCTGCAGGCCATCATCATGGGCGCTACCGTGTTGCAGCGCCAGGGCGACGACGAACGCGTGTCGAATCTGGCGCGGCGCATGCTGCAAAGCAGTGAGCGCATGTCGTGCCTGATCGAAGACCTGCTGGATGTGACGCGCATCCGCCAGGCGGGCGGTCTGACGCTGGCGCCCACGGAGCTGAACATGGGGGCGCTGGTCGAGCGGACGCTTGACGAGGTGCGCACCGGCTTTCCCGAGCGCCAGGTGGAGTCGGACTGCCGTGGCGACGCGGCCGGTTCATGGGACGGCCAGCGCATTTCGCAGGTGATCGCCAATCTGGTCGGCAACGCCTTGCATCATGGCAGCAAGACCGCCCCGGTCCGGGTCGAGGTCAATGGCGAAGACGCCGGCGAGGTGGTGGTCACCGTTTCCAATGGCGGCTCGATCCCGCCAGAGCTGCTGCCCCACCTGTTCAACCCGTTCCGCAGTGGCGCCCGGCGGCCCGGCGGGCATCACGGGCTGGGCCTGGGACTTTTCATTGCGCAGCAGATCGTGGCGTCGCATGGCGGCTGCATCAGCGCCGATTCGCGCGACGACGTGACAAGCTTCCGGGTGGTCCTGCCGCGGCAGACGGCGGCGGCTGACGCGCCGGTGATCGGACGCTCCCTCGGCAACGCCTCGCCCGCATAGCAGGCGCCGCGCTGACGCCGGGCGCCCTTTGCGCTCGGCCGGGCGCTCAGTCCGGTTCGCCGCGACGCCCGGCGGTCATCAGGTCTTCGGGCGTATCCACATCGGCGCACACCCCGGCGTCATCAACCGCGAGCTCGGTCGCACCGTATCGGGCCACCACGGCCCGCGCGCCCACATCGCCCGCCAGCACCGCCAGCGCCGGCCAGATCGTCCGCTGAAAGGCCACCGGATGGCCGCGCTGGCCATTCCATAATGGCGCCACAATTGCATGCTGGCGCGACGCCGCGGCCACCCGCAGGCAAGTGTCCGGGCGAATCCAGGGCATGTCTCCCAACGCCACCAGGCAAGCTTCGATGCCGTGATCCGCCGTCTGCATGACGTGGCGCATGGCGGCGGCCAGGCTGTCGCCCATGCCGTTGGCATCGGGATCGGCCACCACCACGTCGCACCCTGCCTGCGCCAGCAGCGCCGCGACGCGTTCGTTGCCGGGGCGGGTGACCGCCACGATGCGCGACACAGCGGCCCGCAGCGATGCCACGGCGGCCACCACCACGGGCGTGCCGTCAGGCAGCGGGGCAAGCAGCTTGTCCTGCCCCGCGGCTGCGCCCGCATAGCGCCGGCCGCGCCCGGCAGCAAGCAGGATGCCCATGCAGCGCGCTCGGGCGGCGTTGTCCGGATTGGTTTCGAGATCGAACATTTTCTTGTCAGGAAGGCATGGCGGCCGGGCGAGCCGGGTGACTATCATCGGATGACGAAGACGATCTTATCGGGAAACCTTGCCCTCGGGCCACGCCGGCCAGGCACACCATTTGCTGGCAACGGGCGCTGAATGGCAGGCCGCGGCCCGCCAGACGTTCAAAGGAGTTCCACCCTTGGAAAATTCCATCGACATCAAGATATCCCGGCGCAATCTGCTGAAGGCGGGCGCCGCTTCCGCCACCGCCATCGGGACAACCGCCATGTCCGCCACCCAGAACGCCACTCCGGCGCAAGGCATGACCGCATCGTTCACGCTGAATGTGAACGGCAAGTCCCACGAGATGTCCGTGGACCCGCGCACCAGCCTGCTGGATGCGCTGCGCGAGCACCTGCACATGACCGGCACCAAGAAGGGGTGCGATCATGGCCAATGCGGCGCCTGTACGGTGCTGCTGGACGGCAGACGGATCAACGCCTGTCTGACGCTGGCCATCATGCACGATGGCCAGCAGATCACCACGATCGAGGGGCTGGGCACGCCGGGCGCGATGCATCCGCTGCAGGCCGCGTTCGTCAAACATGACGGTTATCAGTGCGGCTACTGCACGCCGGGGCAGATCTGCTCGGCCGTCGGCATGCTGGACGAGGCTGCAAGCGGGATGCCCAGCCATGTCACCGCGTCACTGAACGAACGCCCGCTGCTGACCCCCGAGGAAATCCGCGAACGCATGAGCGGCAACATCTGCCGCTGCGGGGCATATTCCAACATCCTCGATGCCATCGAAGACGTTGCGGAGGGCAAGGCATGAGACCCTTCACCTACGAGCGTCCCCGCACCGACGCCGAGGCGGCCGCCAGCGCCGCGCGCGAGCCGCGCACGCGGTTCATCGCGGGCGGCACCAACCTGCTGGACCTGATGAAGATCGAGGTCGAAACGCCCGCCCATCTGGTTGACGTCAACGGCCTGGAACTGGATCGGATCGAGCCGTCCGGCGACGGCGGCCTGCGCATCGGCGCGCTGGTGCGCAATGCGGACCTTGCCGCCAACGAAACCGTGCGCCGCGATTACGAGGTGCTGGCGCGCGCCCTGCTGGCCGGGGCATCGGCGCAGATCCGCAATCGCGCGACGACGGCGGGCAATCTGCTGCAACGCACGCGCTGCCCGTATTTCTACGACACCAATCAGCCCTGCAACAAGCGCGTGCCCGGCAGCGGCTGTTCCGCGATCGGCGGGGTGTCGCGCCAACTGGCGGTGATCGGCGCCAGCGACGCCTGCATCGCCACGCACCCCAGCGACATGGCCGTGGCCATGCGTCTGCTGGACGCCAAGGTCGAGACCGTACGTCCCGACGCCACGCGACGCGTGATTCCCATTGCCGACTTCCACCGGTTGCCTGGCAATACGCCGCACATCGAGACCAATCTGGAAGCCGGAGAGTTGATCACCGGGGTGGTGTTGCCCAAACCCCTGGGCGGCAAGCATATCTACCGCAAGGTGCGGGACCGCGCGTCGTTCGCTTTTGCGCTGGTGGCGGTGGCCGCCGTGGTGCAGGACGACGGCACCGGCCGCGTGGCGCTGGGCGGCGTGGCGCCAAAGCCGTGGCGCGTGGAGGCGGCGGAAGCGCATCTGCCGGACGGCGCGGCGCGCGTGACCGACGCGCTGCTGGCCGACGCCAAGCCCACGCCGGACAACGGCTTCAAGCTGACGCTGGCCCGGCGCGCGCTGGGCTCAGTCTTGACGGAAGCGAGGACGTGAACCCATGAAATTCGATACTCCCGCGACACAGAACCCCATCGACCAGCTCAAGGTCGTCGGCCAGCCCGTCGATCGCATCGACGGTCCGCTCAAGACCAGCGGGCAGGCCGCCTACGCCTATGAACACCACGATGTCGCGCCGAATCCCGCCGTGGGCTACATCGTGGGCGCGGCGATTGCCAAGGGCGCCATCACGGCCATTGATACGGAAACGGCGCGCATCGCCCCGGGCGTCCTGGCCATCGTCACCGCGCAGAATGCCGGCAAGCTGGGCAAGGGCAAGATGAACACGGCCACGCTGCTTGGCGGCCCGGAAATCCAGCACTATCACCAGGCGATTGCGCTGGTGGTGGCGAATACGTTCGAGCAGGCGCGCGCGGCCGCCAAGCTGATTCGCGTGCAATATGCCCGCAAGCACGGCGCGTTCGATCTGGCAGCGCAGAAGCGGGACCACGGCGAGTCCGGCAAGCACATCCCGAAGACGGATGCGGGCGATTTCGACGCTGCGTTTGCGGCGGCACCGGTTACGGTCGATCACATCTACACCACGCCCGACCAATCGCACGCCATGATGGAGCCGCACGCATCGCTTGCGGTCTGGAAGGGGGACAAGCTTACGCTGTGGACCTCCAATCAGATGATCGCGTGGGGGCGGTCCGACGTGGCCCGGACGTTGGGCATTCCGAAGGAGAACGTTAGGCTGATTTCGCCCTACATCGGCGGCGGCTTTGGCGGCAAGCTGTTCGTGCGGGCGGACGCCTTGCTGGCGGCGCTGGGCGCTCGCGCGGCCGGCAGGCCAGTCAAGGTGGCGTTGCCGCGCCCGCTGATCATCAACAACACGACGCACCGGCCGGCCACCATCCAGCGCATCCGGCTGGGCGCGGCGCGCGACGGCAAGCTGACGGCGATTTCGCACGAGAGCTGGTCCGGCGACCTGCCGGATGGCCAGCCCGAAGAGGCCGTGCAGCAGACCAAGCTGCTGTACGCGGGCGCCAACCAGCGCACCGCGTTGAACCTGATGACGCTGGATCTGCCCGAAGGCAATGCGATGCGCGCGCCTGGCGAGGCGCCCGGAATGATGGCGCTGGAGATCGCAATTGACGAGATGGCGCAGGCGCTGGACATGGATCCCGTGCAGTTTCGCGTGCTCAACGATACGCAGGTCGATCCCACCGATCCGTCGCGGCCGTTCTCCCAGCGGCGTTTCGTCGAATGCCTGCAGACGGGCGCCCGGCATTTCGGCTGGGACCAGCGCGATTCCAAGCCCGGCGCTCGGCGCGATGGGCGTTGGCTTATTGGGCTGGGCGTGGCCAGCGCGTTTCGCAACAACCTGGTGATGAAGTCTGCCGCACGCGTGCGGCTGGACGCGGCGGGGCGCGTCATTGTCGAGACCGACATGACCGACATCGGCACGGGCACCTACACGGTCATTGCGCAGACGGCCGCCGAGATGCTGGGCGTGCCGCTGTCCCGCGTGGTGGTGCGCCTGGGCGACTCGGCCTTTCCCGTGTCCGCGGGCTCGGGGGGGCAGTGGGGCGCGAACAGTTCCACGGCGGGCGTGTATGCCGCCTGTGAAAAGCTCCGGGCGCTGGTCGTGGAGCGATTGGGATTCGACGCGCAGGGCGCGGTGTTTGCCAATGGCTCGGTGTCGGACGCCAGCGGACGTAGCGCGCCGCTGACACGTGCGGTGTCGGGCGGCGAGCTCATCGGTGAGGATGCGATCGAGTTCGGCGACCTGGATAAGAAATTCCAGCAGTCGACGTTCGGCGCGCACTTCGTGGAAGTGGCCGTGGACGCCGCCACCGGCGAGACCCGCGTGCGCCGCATGCTGGCCGTCTGCGCCGCGGGCCGCATCCTCAACCCCAAGACGGCGCGCAGCCAGGTCATCGGCGCCATGACCATGGGCGTGGGCGCGGCGTTGATGGAGGAGTTGGCGGTTGACCATCGCGCGGGGTTCTTCGTCAATCACGACCTGGCGAGCTACGAGGTCCCCGTCCATGCCGACATTCCACGTCAGGAGGTGATCTTTCTTGACGAAGACGATCCAGTGTCGTCGCCCATGAAAGCCAAGGGCGTCGGTGAACTCGGCCTGTGCGGCGTGGCGGCGGCGATTGCCAATGCCGTCTACAACGCGACCGGCGTGCGTGTGCGGGATTATCCGGTGACGCTGGACAAGCTGTTGGCGCAGATGCCGTTCGACGCGTGATGCCGTGCCGCGATGCGCTATCCTGGCGCGATGACGAAACACGACTATCAAGACGCGCTGCGCCGCATCCTGGACGCGCACACGGCGGCTGCTTTGCGCACACTGGCCGGCATGTTCGCGCGGTTGCCCGAGAAGGCGCGCGAAATCCAGTTCGGCATCTTTCCCGACCAGGGCGGCGAGGGGACCTTCTCGGTGGTGATTGGCCTGGAAGGGCCGGATCTGTATGTGCTCAACAAGGCCATCGAGGGCTACCGCGATCTCTTTGACGTCGTGCACGGCGAAGAAGGATTAAAGCCGCCGGTGCCGATGTTCTCCAGCGAGCCGGCGTTCTGCGTGCAGGACGCGATTGCCGACGTGGCAGCCGATTGGGTCCAAGCGCTATGGGCGCAGGGCGGCCGCCTCGTGTCGCCCTTGCCGGCGATGGTCTATGCGCACGACGATTACGGCACGGATCTGCCGCGCGCATTGCCTGGGGCATAACCGGGTTTCATTCCGGGTGTCAGAAACAATCGCAACAATAAATTACGCCTGTTTGTTCCCGGATCGACGAGCAGATGCGCTTCCCACAGTGTTGGACGCATCACCATGTGTTTCAGCGGACAAACTGAATATTGCGAACCGTACCAGAGCCGGTAGGATGCGCGCACATTGCTCCAGTCCAATCCCTTAAGGATCGATCCCATGTCCCTGCCGCGCTCGCGACTTGCCCTCTCTGCCCTGACGCTTGCCCTGACCCTGTCGGGCTGCGTCACGATTCCGGATTCGAACGGCGAGGGCACTGCGGACGACAAGCGTTATGGGCAGTTGGTCGATCTGATCGGCGAGGCGCTGAAGGACGGCATGTCGGTGGTGCTGGTGGCGGACCTGATGCCGCATGCCACGCTGAAGGACGCCATGAAGATGACGACATGGACCGGCAACACCGTCTGGATGTTCGAACCCGATCCGCGCATCACGTTCGGCCGCAAGTTCCAGAACAACTCGCTGCAACGCGACAAGGACACGACCTACCTGTTCAAGGCCTTCGAGGTCCACATCCTGCCGCCCGGCAAGTACCTGCTGACGGGCGGGGACGACTACAAGCTCAATGCCACGCTGAATCAGATCGGCGCGAAAGCCGGACCGGTTGGCTCGGGCCGCGGCGCCAACGGCACCACGTATCTGTCGCCAGAGCTGTATCGCGAGTTCTACAAAGAGACCAACTGGCACGAAGGCACGACGGGTAGCCAGACCAGGACCGAGAAGGTCTGCACGGCCGTGCACCGCGCGTCCGGCGCCTGCGTGGCCTGGGGCGAGCAGCAGATCACCGAGACCACGCCGGGATCGCGTGCCGGCTACTACGAAGACACCACATCGCGCGACATTCCTGCGATCAAGGTGCAGTCGCGCGTGGTGCCCAAGCTGGCGTTGGCCAGCTTCACGCTCAAGGGCGGCGACCTGGTGCTGAGCCAGCGCATGCACATGAGGACGCCCAGCTACAAGTTCAAGCAGTCCGCCTGCCGCGCGGTCGATCCGAAGATGATTGAGTGCCCGCTGGAGGACTTCACGGTGTACACGTGGCCGGCGCCGATGGACTTTGCGCAGAAATATTTCGCGCAGCGCACGAACCTGACCGACGCGCAGCGCGAGCTGTTGGCCAAGCTCAAGCCGATGCAGATCACGCCGCTGGGAAAGCAGGGCATGCAGGACCCGGTGTGGGGTGTGCCGCTGTCGCTGGGCAAAGGGAAGTAGGGCGCTTCCGAAAGCTGCGCGCCGCTGGTCAAGTGCCGCGGGCGGTTTGCCGGATTGCTACCAACGGCGGATGGTCGTAGTCATTCCGGCTACTTGAGCAGCCGAATGACTGCGCATAGATTGACCAAGGCCTTTTGCCCTCGTGCTGAATGGCCGCATGGGTGGTCCGCAGTCGAATGCCTTCAGTGGTGCGTTTCCTTTGTCTTTTTCAGGGAGCCCATTCTTGGACGTCCCCCCCCTTCTTGCATACCTGTGCGCCTCATGCACAAGCCGTCTATCCCCGTTCGCGCCAAATGATGCCGCCGCCTCGTGCGGTGGCGGCGGACTGCCGCCCGAATCCCGTTCTTCCCTCTGGCCTTGATCCACGGAGCGTGCCCGCCACAACGACACCGAATGCGCATTAGCTAGAAAAAACATCGTCGTGCATGTTGGAAGTCCCCTTAGTGAACTTCGCCAAACACATCCATTGGGAGCGACAACAATGAAGCTAACTCGCCGCAAACTGAACGCAGGGGGATTGGCCCTGCTGGCTGCAGGATCGCTGGGACCGGCGTTCCGGGCCTCGGCCGCCGCCTCTGAAGGGCTGGTGGCCAATCTGCCCGAAGCCGATGACCGTTTCGTCCTGGCCACCGACGCCTACATCTACGCCTACCCGCTGGTGACCATGGAGATGACCCGCCGGGTGATCACCAACGTCGCGGAACCCAAGGGCACGCGCGCGCCGATGGGCCAGCTCATCAAGCTGCGTCAGTATCCGGACGCCAAGTTCCGCGACGTGACGGCGCCGAATGCCGACACGCTGTACACGACGGCATTCTTTGATGTGGGCGACGAGCCCTGGGTGGTCAGCCTGCCGGACCTGAACGGCCGCTACGCGCTGTTTCCGCTGCTGGACGGCTGGACCACCGTGTTCGACGTGCCCGGCAAGCGCACGACGGGCACGGGCGCGCAGACCTTCATCGTGACGGGGCCCGGCTGGGAAGGGACCGTGCCGCAAGGGATGAAGCAGTACAAGTCGCCGACGAGCATCGTCTGGCTGCTGGGCCGCATCTATTGCACGGGCACGCCCGAAGACTACGCCGAGGTGCACAAGCTGCAGGACCAGGTGAAGCTCGCGCCGCTCAGCGGGTGGGGCAAGGATTGGAAGGCGCCGCAGGGCAAGGTCGATTCGGCGATCGACATGAAGACGCCGGTGCGAGACCAGGTCAACAACATGGATGCGACCGAGTATTTCTCGCTGTTCGCGCAGTTGCTCAAGCGCAATCCGCCGACCGTGGCCGATGCGCCCATGGTCGAGAAACTGGCGACGATCGGCATCGTGCCGGGCCAGGATTTCGACAAGTCGAAACTGCCCGCCGATTTTGCCAAGCGGGTTCCCGAGACCGGGTTCGCACGGATCATGGCGCACTTCCGTTCCAACGACGGCGACATCCAGCACATCGACGGCTGGGGCTTCACGACCAAGACGGGGATCTATGGCACGAACTATCTGCAGCGGGCCTTGGTCACCGCGATCGGGCTGGGCGCGAACCGGCCGCAGGACGCCGTTTATCCGACCTCGCTGCGGTCATCCAACGGCACGATCCAGCGCGAGTACAACGGCTCGGAAAAGTACGTGCTGACCTTCCGCAAGGGGATGGCGCCGCCCGTGTCGGGGTTCTGGTCGCTGACCATGTATGACCAGAACTACTTCTTTGTCGACAACCCGCTCAACCGCTATTCCATCAGCGAACGCCAGCCGCTCAAGCGCAAGCCGGATGGGTCGATTGATCTGCTGATCCAGAACGAATCGCCGGGTCCGGAGATGGAGTCGAACTGGCTGCCGGCGCCCAAGGGGCGGTTCATTCTGATGATGCGTCTGTATTGGCCCAATGAAAGCGATCCTTCCATCATCAATGGCTCGTGGACGGTGCCGCCGGTGCGGCGCGTGAGCTGACGCAGTCATGGCGGCAGGGTGCGCCCCGGGCCTTTCCGGGGCGCACTCTCATGTCTCGATAGGCCTTCGGGCCGGAGGGTGCGCGATGAAAATGCACGTCATTGCTTGTTTGGCATGCACGGTGCTGCATGCCGGGACCGCGATCGCGGCCGAGCCACACGCGGCAGCCGCCATCGACGCGGGGGCTTCCGACGAATGGAAGTTCTCGGTGTCGCCCTATCTGTGGGCACCCGCGCTGTCGGGAAAGATCACGCATCGGCGGCTACCGCCCGTGGACGTCGATGCGAGCTTTGACAAGATCTTCGACAACCTGGATTTCGCGGCCATGCTGATGGGCGATGCGCGCAAGGGCCGGTACAGCATCTTTGGTGACCTGCTGTACGTGAAGGTCGGCGCGCAAGGCAATACGCCGCGGGGCATCCTGGCCGACAGCGCGGACGTCAAGAACGAGTCGTTCACGGGCATGATCGGCGCGGGCTATTCGGTGCTGGACCGGTCGGAACACAGCCTGGACGTGGTGGGCGGGCTGCGGGTCTGGTCGGTGGACAACAGCATCACGTTCAATGGCCGGCTGACACGCGGCACAAAGTACAGCGACAGCGCGACGTGGGTGGACGCCATGGTGGGCGTTCGCGGCACCTACAACTTTCATTCCAAAGCCTATCTGACGGGCTGGGGCATGATCGGGGCAGGGGGCGCTCAAGCCGACTGGGACCTGGGGCTTGGCGTGGGCTACAACTTCAACAAGTCGGTTTCGGCCACGGTGGGTTACCGCGCGATGGGCGTCGACTACGAGCGTAATGGCTTCAAGTACGACGTGGTGCTGCAGGGACCGATCGCGGGGCTGACGATCCGGTTTTGAGCAACGTGCCCCGCGGTGCGCTCAGCGCAGGTCGGCGACGTTGACGGTGGCGGCGCCGCAGGCCTGCACGAGTTCAGGGTCGTGGCTGGCAAACAGTACGACGCGATCTTGCGCCCAGCGCTTGAACACGTCCGCCAGCACGCCGCGCGCCTGCGCGTCCAGCCCATTGCTGGGGCCGTCGGCCACGACGACCGCCGGATTGCCCAGCGCGGCCGCGGTCAGATAGACCTTGCGCCGCGTGCCCGTGGACATCTGCTCGAAACGCTTGTCCAGATGCGGCTCAAGACCCAGCTGGCGGGCCAGTTCCCAGATAGAGTCGTCCAGCGTCACGCCTTTGGCCTGGGCCGCCTGTTCCAGCAGGCCGCGTCCGGTCTGCTCGGGAAACGCCATGCAGTTGTCCGGCACGTAGGCCAGGCGGGACTGTGCGGCTTGCGGCGCGTCGAGCAGCGAATGGCCGCCGATGAGCACGTCGCCGCTGTCCGGCGCGAGGGTCCCCGCGATGATGTTCAGCAGGCTGGATTTGCCAGTGCTGTCTTCTTCGCACAGCGCCACGCAGCCCGGCGCAAAGGTATGCGTGAGGCCCTGGAACACGATGTAGTCGCCGTAGCGCTTGCTGAGGTTTTCGATGCGTAGCATGCGGCAAGTGTACGAGAGGAACGCGTCCCGCGGCCATTGGAAGGCGAGGCCGTATTCGATCGGTTCGAGCGGGCCATGGGTTGTCGTGTCCGGACCCGGCCGTTAGCATCGGCGGCTACCCGCCAAAAAAAGAACCGGAGACTTCATGACTGCGCCCATTCCTGAATTCACCCATGCCGTCGTGACGCGCGACGCCCGCGGCGTCTATACCCTGCAGATCCACGATGCCAAGAGCCTGAACATCCTGGCGTCCGCTGTCACGCTGAGCCTGACCGAGGCGGCGCGCTGGATCGCGGCGCAGGATGACGCCCGCGCGGTGGTGATCCGCGGGACCGGCGAAAAGGCATTCGTGGGCGGGGCGAACATTTATGAAATGGCCGAGCTGGATCCGCCGGGCGCGCGTGCGTTCATCACGCGGCTGCGCGACCTGTGCGAGGCGGTGGCGGATATTCCCGTGCCGACCATCGCGCGTTTGCCGGGTTTCTGCCTGGGCGCCGGCATGGAGCTGGCGGCCGCCTGCGACATCCGGCTGGGCTCGGCGGACGGTGTTTTCGGCATGCCCGAGGTGCGCGTTGGCATTCCCTCGGTGATCCATGCGCTGCTGTTGCCCGCGCTGATCGGCCAGGGCCGGACCAACTGGCTGCTGCTTACCGGCGAAACGGTGGATGCGGCGCAGGCGCGGGATTGGGGCTTTCTGGAATTCATGTGTGAGCCGGGCGGGCTGTACGCGCTGGTCGAGCGGACCGTGGCGCCGATTGCCGCCAGCGGCCCGCGCGCCGTGCGCGCGCAAAAGGCCCTGCTGCGTGACTGGACCGAATCGTCGATCCAGGCGGGTTTGGACCGTAGCGTGGAGGCCTTTGGTGAGGCTTTCACCACGGATGAACCGCGTCGGTGCATGGCGCCTTTCCTGGCGCGCAAGGGGCGTCACAAGGCTTGAAGGCGTGGCCCCGCGGGTGGGGCCACGCCGCCGTTCATTGCACGCGGGTCGGTGTTGCCACGCGCGAGGTCTGGGCGGGCATGCGTTCGACTGTCAGCGCATCCGGTTCAGCCGTGGACGGCCGGACCACCACGGCCTTGTTCGCGCTGGTTGCGCCCAGATTGGGCAGGTCGGTCGGCCGCGCGGCCACGGCAGTAAACGGACCGCCGCCGCTGGCCGGGACGCCGTCCAGCGTCAGGTTGGCGGCCCACGTGCCGCTGCGGCGCGACAGCACCTGATAGCGCTGCGGCGCGCCCGCGGCACGCGCAACGACGTACAGCGTGCCGTCCACCAGGCTGATGGCGGGCGGCGATGCGGCTTCGGCGTCCAGCTTGCCGAGCTTGCCGTGTTCCAGCAGCCAGAGCTGTCCGCCCGCGCGTTCCAGGATGGCGAGCACGACGTTGCCGGTGTTGTCGGCGTGAATGGCGGGGCGGCCGATGTAGGGCACGCCCAGGTCCGCGGGTGCGCTCCAGTCCATGTCCAGATCGGTGGTGTCGCCGGCTTCGACCAGCTTGGTCAGGTGGTTGTTGGCGCGCTGGCGGAAGTAAAGCTCGACGCGGTCTTCGTGGTTGCGGATGGCAGCCAGTCCGCCGGCGGCCTCGGGGGCGGCGACGCGGCGCCAGCCTTGCCATTCCGAGCGCTGACCCTTGGCGGCCGGGAGCTGGCGGGTATAGAAGAGTTCGCCCTTGGCGGCGATCGCAAACACGACGTAGCGCCCATCTGAACCGCGCGCGGCGGCGGGGGAACCCGAGGCGCCCTCCAGCGGCGGCAGCGCCTGCCAAGTGCTCCAACTGCCGTCGATGCCGGACGGCGCGATCCAGTGCAGCACGCCGTCATAGCCCAGCGCGACGGCGGCGGCCTCGCCGCGGGGGGCGACGGCCGGAATTTGCGTGACACGCAGGCCGCCCAGCGCCTGCCAGCCCTGCCAGCTGCCGTCATGGCGCTGCTTGTTGGCCCAGACGCCGCCCAGCGGGTCGCGCGCCATCAAGCCGGCCGTGCCGTCGGCGTGGGCAAACGACACCACGGGACCGGTCGTGCGGCCGCCCAGGCTGTGCCAGCGCTTTTCGCCGGAATCCCAGCTGTTCACGGCGGCGTTGGTCTCGCCTGCGGCAAACACGACGAGTCCGCCGCGTCCGTCGGGGTAAAGCTGCGGGGCGATGTCGTGGCGGGACACGTAATAGGCGCGCTGCACCCACGCGGCCGCAGGGCCGGCGGGTTCCTGGCAGCCCTTGGGGCCGGCGCAATAGTGGTAGTCGTTCCAGGCGTAGTGCTGGAAGATCACCGACTTGCTGGCGATTTCCGCGTCGGCCAGGTTGGTGGCGCGTTCCTGGCTGGGGTAGTCGATGTACCCGGTCTCGGCATAGTTGCCGGGCGCGCGCAGCATCGCTTCGCGCGCCAGCCTTGCGCTGGCGATGTGGTCGGGGTGCCCGTGGCCCGCGCAGCGCCAGCAGAGCTGGGTGTACGGCACGCTGATCGTGTCGTCCAGGTGCCGCACGGTGGTGGGGCCGTATTGGCGGATCAGTTCGGCCATCGTGTCCACCAGTTGCTCGCGGGTGTAGACCTCGGCGTGCGGACCCAGCGTGTCCACGTTCTGGTTGGGTTCGGATTCCGTGCGGCTCAGCGGCGTCAGGCTGCCCCAGCCCTTGCCCAGCCACGGATCCTTCAGGCGCATGTGCCAGAGCTGCACGCGGGGGTTGCCGGTGAGCGTGAAGCGTGCAATCTGACGGCCCGCGACGATGCCGGTGTCTTCCTTCCATGCGTCGGGCTGGTGCGCCATGTAGGCGTAGGCAGCGCGCACGCCCCGCTCGCGGCCCAGCATGTAGCCTTCGCCTTCCCCAGCGTCGCTGGCGGTCAGGTACACCAGGCGCACGCAGCCGCCCGCCTCGATGTTCGAGGCGACGTCCGGATTCATGAAGAGCAGGTCGTCATCCAGATGGGCGACGAAGGCCAGGTCCTTGATGCCGTGGCACTCGGCCAGCGACGGCGGCGCGGCCAAGGATTGGGTGGAGATCAGGGCTGCGGCCAGGCAGCAAAGCGCCTGGCACAGCGGGCGCAGCAAGGCAGTAAAAGCGGGCATAAAAAAAGCGCTGCATGTTGAAGGTGCAGCGCGTCTTGAGGTGGTAAAGAGTGCGGAAAGTATAGCTGCCGCGCGGACGCGGGCTGCAATAGGCGCTTGCCCGGTGTGGTGCGGGGCCGACGGTTTGTGACAGGATAAATGGGGGACGCGTTAAGAAGGTGTCTGACACCCTTGAGACGACATTGCAGGATGACGTCGCTCTCGTTGGGTGTCAGACACCTTCCAAGCACGCGCAGGTGTCTCGCGCGGGGGTCTGATACCCCTTGGAGACGACCTGCAGAGCGCGACGCCGAGGGGAACGGGCCAATAAAAAAGGGACACCGTTGATGGTGTCCCCCATTCGTTCAGCGAGCCGATTCGGTGCTGACCGTCAGGTTGTCCGCCCGCGCCGTGCGCGTGCGGCGTTCCAGCATCACCGCCCACAGCCACAGCGGCATGCTGGCGATGGCAAGCAGGCTGCCGACCCAGCCGGTCGACGTCCATCCAAACCCGGCGGCAATCGCAAGGCCGCCCAGGAACGGCCCGAGCGCGTTGGCCGTGTTGAAGGCCGAATGGTTGAGCGCCGCGGCCAGCCCCTGCGCATCGCCCGAGACGTCCATCAGGCGCGTCTGCAAGACGGTGCCCAGCGCGCCGCCGACGCCCACCAGGAACACGTTCAGCGTGATCAGCCAGACGTTGTGCGCCATGAACGGGAAAAGGGCCAGCACCACGGCAGACCACAGCAGCAGCAGGCCCGCGGTGCGCATGACGGCCCGATCGGCAAACACCGGCACGACCATGTTGCCCACCGTCAGACCGACGCCGAAGGCGCTCAGCACCAGCGGCACCATGGCGGGCGTCACCTGGGTGACGGCGGTCAGCGTGTCGGCGAGATACGTATAGATGGAGAACAGGCCGCCGAATCCGACGGCGCCAATCGCCAGCGTGATCCAGACCTGGCCGCGGCCCAGCGCGCTCAGTTCACGCAGCGGACTGGCGTTGGGATCGGCGGCGGTGTCCGGGGCGTACGCGCGCACGCTCAGCATGGTCAGCACCGCCAGCAGCGACACCAGGCCGAAGCTCCAGCGCCAGCCGATGACCTGGCCCAGCCAGTTGGCCAGCGGCACGCCGACGATGGTGGCTACGGTCAGGCCCAGAAACACGCGGCCCACGGCCACGGTGCGCCGGTTGGCCGGCACCATGGAACTGGCCACGAGCGACGCGATGCCGAAGTAGGCGCCATGCGGCAGCCCGCTAAGAAACCGGAAAAACAGCATCCAGTGGTAGTTCGGCGCGATGGCACTGAGGCCGTTGCCGATGGCAAACAGGCCCATCAGCGCGATCAGCAGGCGTCGGCGCGGCATGCGCGCGCCCAGCACGGCCAGGATGGGCGCGCCCACCACGACGCCCAGCGCGTACGCGCTGATGACGTGGCCGGCGGTGGGGGCGTCGATGCCCAGCGATTGGGCGAAATAGGGAAGCAGGCTCATCGTCGCGAATTCGGTGGTGCCGATCGCGAAGCTGCCAACGGCAAGCGCCAGCAGCACCAGGGCGGGCCGGTGCTGCGCGGAAACGGAATGGGACATGGAGACTACGAAGAGAGGATTGCGGAATGCTGCGATGCAACAGGGCCATTGTAGAGGGCCGAACCTGTCATTTGCATGTCGGGCAATCCGGACATGGTCATCCAGTGTCAACGGCGATGCGTGGAAAGGTCTTGTCGGGGGCGCGAGTGACGATCTTGACGTTTGTTGATATTTGTTGCATCGCTCGCCCAAACAATAAGAAAGCTTCGATGGTTGCGTCGCTGGTCGAAAAGTAGATTGAAAAAAACCTTATACCTCAAGTGGTTAAGGGGCTTTCTTAAAGCCGCTTTTTCGGCAATGAGCGCGCTCCGGCGCTGGGTGGAATCGTCATGAATGACATCTTTACGTACGTCCCGAATACAACCCCGATCCCCGCGCAAAGCCCGCATCAGGCCTTGTCTTCCGCCATGCGCCGACGGGGCACGCCCTGCAGGGCGCGGTGCGCTGCCTCTGTCGCAACGGTTGCGCTAGCCTGCGCGGGCAGCCTGGGATTGGCAACGAATACCCACGCAAGCGGCCAATTGCAGCTATGCAGTCCCGACACGGCGTTCGGGAACGCCCTGAATGTCGGCAGCCCGAACTCTTTGCTGCCCTGCCCCGACGGCAGCCCGTCCTTCACCCTGCAAAACATCCGTAGCCTCAATACGGAGGAAGGCTTGACCGCCGCGACGGTCCGGATCACCGGCTACGCCGATGGCACGCTGGAACTGAAGGGCGAGAATGGCATCTTCATGCTGAACGGCGTCAACATGAACGGAAACCGGATCACGCAGGTTGGCGCGGGTGTGCTGTCTTCCACCAGTCAGGAGGCGGTGAATGGATCGCAGCTTTACGCCACCAACCAGCAAGTGCAGTCCAACAGCGCGGCCATCACGACGTTGGGCACAACAGTCGCGCAGAACACGGCCAACCTGAACACGCTGACCACCAACCTCAACAACGGCACCGTCGGCCTGGTCCGGCAGGATGCGGTCACCGGCGCCATCTCCGTGGCCGCCTCCACGGGCGGCAATGTCATCGACATGGCGGGCACGGACGGCACGCGCACCATCACGGGCGTCGCCAGCGGGGTCATCTCCGCGACCAGCACGGACGCCGTCAATGGCAGCCAGCTCTACGCCCTTTCGCAACAGGTCGGCCAACTGAACGCCGCCAATGCCTACGTCAGCGTCGATGGGGCGGGCGATGGCAGCGACAACGCCGCTGCAGGCGCGGGCACGATGGGCACGGCGGTTGGAGCCAACGCCACGGTTACCGCGTCCAACGGCGTGGCCATCGGCGCAAGCGCATCGGCGGCTGCGGCCAACAGCGTGGCGCTGGGTGGGGGCTCGGTGGCTGACCGCGCCAACTCGGTCTCGGTGGGTGCGCAAGGCGCCGAGCGCCAGGTGACCAACGTGTCCGCGGGCACGCAAAGCACCGATGCCGTGAATGTGGGTCAACTCAACCCCGTGGTGGCCGGCCTGGGCGGCGGCGCTCATATCGACGCGGCCACCGGCGCCGTCACCGGCCCGGCGTATCAGCTCGATGGCCAGACGTACTACAACGTCGGCGATGCGCTCGGCTCGCTGGACACCACCGTGCAGCGCAACCGCGAAGGGCTGGCCCGCCTGGACAACCGCATCGATCAGACCAACCGCGCCATCGACGAAGTCGCGCGCAACGCCTATTCGGGCATTGCGGCCACCACGGCGCTGACCATGATTCCGGAAGTCGACCCGGGCAAGCGGTTCGCACTGGGTGTGGGCGCGGCCACGTATCGCGGCTATCAAGCGGTTGCGGTGGGCGCGTCGGCGCGTGTCAACGACCGCGTCAAGCTGAAGGCCGGCGTGGGCATGGCCTCGGGCGGACCCACGGCGGGGATCGGGGCTTCGATGCAGTGGTGATGATCGCGGGATCACACCGTCACCACATTCAACCCGCCATTGGCCAGGACTTCCGGATTCGCGCCCGACACGAACAACCGGAAATCGTTATGCGCGAAGTTGCCGATCACCTTGGCCTGCGTGGCGATGAGGGCGCCGGCGTCGCCGTTGGTCAGCAGGTTGTTGCCGGTGACGGCGGCGTCGAACGCGGGGAAATGACTGTAGGCCTCCAGCGCGTTGTCGGCCGCGCGCAGGCAGCGCCACGCGGCAAATTCGCCGCCTGTCTGAATGATGTTCAGCATGGCGCGCGCCGCCTCGGCCCCGAGCCGCAGGCTGGACAGCTGGTTGCTTTGCAGCATGAACGTGCCGTCGCCTTCCGGCACCATCTTGCCCGTGCGGATGCCGCCGCCCAGCAGCTTCAACTGATCTGTCGTCAGCTCCGGAAAATCCCCTGACTCCGCAAAGAGCGCGATGCCGCCGCGCAGCCGGTTGTCGCGCACCGTGGTGTCGGCGTCGTTGTCCAGCAGCGCCAGCGCGCAGGACAGCGGATCGGCCAGCAGCGCGGCGGCAAGCGCGGCGATGGCGGGGCGCAAGCGTTTGGCTGCGGGCGTTTCGCGGCCAAGTTGCGTGGCCAGCGTCGTCAGCGCCGACTGGATGCGTGGCGTCATCGTCAACGCATTGCCGGCGGCGCCGGCGCGCAACAGCGCGGCGATCTCGGTGGTCATGGCCTTGCGCGCGTCCATGGGCTGGCGCGACAGCGCCGAGGCGGCGCGATCGTCGTCATCGTCCAGCACCGTATCGGGGGAAAGCGCGCGCTTCAGCGCGGCCAGCGTCGGGGCGCGGGTGAAGAGCTGGTCAAGGCGTTCGGCATTGCCGCGGCCCGCGGCATAAAGACGGCAGGTCTCGATCTGCACGCGCCGGCTGCCGTCGACACGCACCAGGCTGTTGCCGGGGCCGGCCGGTCCCGCGCAATCGACGCGCGACAGCCGCAGGTCGGCGCACTGGTTGAAGGCGATCGCGCCGGGTTGGCCGCGCCGCGTGATCACCAGGTCGGCGATGGAAACGCTGGCAAAGCCGTCCAGGCTGAACATGCGTTCTTCCAGAAACAGCCGGCTGGCGGCTCCGCACCCATGCAGCATCAGGCGCACGCGCGGCCCCTTGATGATGAGGTCGTCATCCAGCTTGTGTTCGCCCGGCGTCAGGCACAGGCAGATGTCCATGCGGTCCTGTCCGATGAGCGTGCGCAGCGCGGTGTCCAGCGTCGGGAAATCGCCTGCCGGGCCAACGGTGAGGCAGCATCCGCCGCCGTGCGTGCGCCGGCACAGCGCATCCAATGCTTCTTGCACCGAATAGGCTTGCTCCGCGAGCAGGTCCGCGCAGTTTCGGGGGTCGTAGGCCACCTCGGATGCGAGCGCCAGGGTCGCCGTATAACGCAGCGGCAGGTAGCGGTCGGACACGGGCAGGCCCGCGCGCAGCAGTTGCGCGGTGGCGCGTTGCACGGGGCGGGCGGCATCGCACGCGAGCGACCAGGCAATGGATGCCACGCCATCCGCGCCGGTGGCCACGTCCTGTGTGGCTGTGCCATTGGGCAGGCGGCCGGCGTCCACGGTGAAGCGCACCACGGCGCCTGTCACCGGCACGCTGCCGTTGGCCACGCCCGCGCGCAATTCGGCGGGCAGCGGCACCACGTCGGGCGTCATGGCGGGATTGGGCTTGACGCTCTGTCCGTCGCCGCCCGCGTAGTAAAGCTGCGTCAGTTCCGTCAACGCGGGAAAGAGCGGGCGGCAGTCGCTGACGGCGGTCCATGCGCCGCCCTGCCAGCGCAGCAGGGCCAGCCGCGCAAACGCCCGCAGGACGCCGGCGGGCGCATTGAAGGCGGGCTTGCCGTCGGGCATCTGCGGCCATTCGATGGAGGCCGTGGCGGTGCGCGCGGGAATCAGCCAGTAGTCGCCCACGCGCAGGCGGCCGGGGGAAAACTTGATCTCGACGCCGTCCTGCTCCAGCTCCACCCAGCCGGCGTTGGCGCTGTTGATGGGCGCGGGCGTGATTTCCGCGACGCCGTCCCAACGACGCACGCGCGGATTGGACGGAAAACGCGCCGCGTCCAGCGGATGACCAATCAGGCTGGCCGGGTCGATGGTGACCGTGTTGCCGTCGGTGCGCACCACCTGCGCCAGCGGGCCCGGCTGTCCCAGCAGCTCGTGCGTGTCGTCCAGGAACTCGACCCAGCAGCCCGCGGTGATGGCCAGCACGTCGTCGCGGCCGATGCTGGCGACCTCGAATTCGTTGGCTACGGGGTCGTCCAGCCAGCGCACGACGCGCGACAGGATGCTGCCGTTCTCGCGCGACCACTTGTAGCGTGCCTTGCCCGCGCCGGCGCCGTCGTGGTGGATCTCGATGCGGTAAAGATGGTTTTCCAGCAGCCGGTAGCCCGCGTCGGGCGGCAACTGGCAGGGTGTCTTGGGCGGCACGCTGGCTTCGGCGCGCGCGGCCATGCGCGCATCGGGCGGGGCGGTCAGCGCATCCCACGCCGGCAACGCCGACAGGCAGGTGAGGGCGGCGTCCGGCGCGCCCACCTGCATCAGCTTGACCTGCCACACCGTCTTTTCGCGGGTGGCGGTGTCGGGGCCGCCCAGCGCGACTTCGCGCATGCTGGTGTCGCCGGCAGGCAGGTCCAGCGTGCACAGGTGGCGCTGCCACGCTTCCAGATAGGCCAGGTACATGCCCTCCGGCGGCGGCGCGGCTTGTCCGCCCGATCCAAAGACGACGACGCCGTCGATGTCGGCCGGCGTGAGGGCGGGCGGCGGCAGCGGCAGGACGGACGCGCCAGCCGGCAGCACGGGCGAAGCCGTCGGCGGCATGTCGGGCTGCTTGGCCACGGTGGCGGGCTGCGGGTTTTCGCACAGCAGCCCGTCCAGATACAGGCGGCCGGCCGATAGCGACAGGTCCTTGCCCGCGGGGGCCAGCGCAAAGCCCGGCGCCTCCAGCGGCACGCCCACGGGGCCGACGATGTCCGCCGTCTCGGTTTCGATGCGGCGGTTCAGGATGTCCTGCTGCTCGTTCCAGTCCGAATCCATCTGCACGCGGCCCTGCTGCATGCGGACGGCCCGGTAGCGCCGGACGGGGTCGAATGTGAGGCGGCTGAGATCGGCTTTCATGGTGTTGTTCCCGAAGACAGGGGGCTCAGTTCACGGGGATCAATCCCGCTTCGAGTCCGAAGCGCAGATACTCTTCCAGCGCTTGCCGCAGATTGGCTTCGCGCTGGGCTTGCAGCAGGAAATTCCAGGCGCCCATTTCGGCGCCGTTGTCCGCGCCTTCGCGGATCTCAAGCGCGCAGCCGCGCGCCAGTTGGCCGTACGCGGGCGATCCGAATTGCGTGGACGTGAACGACGGGGCCACGCGCGCCGCCGCGCGTTTTGCGGCGGCAGCGCCCAGGTCCTGCATGGCCAGGTCCGGCTGGCAGCGGTAGCGCCGCGGCGTGACCGACGGCATGGGCACGTGGCAATAGCGCACGCACCCTTCCTGGCGACGGTTGATGGCGAGCGGCCCGCCGAACAGCGTGTTGGACGCGTCGAGCCGTCCGGCCGCCACGCGCCCAAACAGTGTGCAGGCCAGGACGCGCAAGGCGCTGTCGTCCACGTCGACGGCAGCCGCGGCGCTGCCTTGCGCGTCGATCAGGCACGCGTCGAGTTCGACCGAGGCGAGCGGCGTGGCGCAGCGCACCGGCCCGCAGAGACAGCGAGTAAGGCTCAGCTCCAGTTCAGGTGCCGCGCCGCTGTGTCGCACGCCGCCGCGCGCGGGCGCCAGCGTGCAGTGGCGCAGCGCCACGGCACGCAACGCGCCTTCCAGCCGCAGGCGCCCGTCCACCAGCAGCCCGTCAAGCCGCACGCGCGTGCTGGCATTGCCGCGCAGCCGCCAATCCCCCCGCAGCACGGGCCGGCGCAGTGGGGCTGCCTCGATCGACAGATGCGTGTCGGGCAGCACCAGATCGGGGGCGATGGCTTCCGTGCCGTCGTGGTCCAGCACGATGCGCACTCGCTGGCCCGCCTGCACCGCGGTCAGCGCCGCCGCCAACGTGGGCGTTGCCGCGGAGGGCACGCGCAGTTCGATGTCGAAGGCGTCTTCGAATGCCGCGTGTGCATCATCGCTAGCCGGGACGCTGCGGTCGTACGGGCCCGCGCCGATGTCGCCGGGAAAGCCATACGCATAACGCACCTGCACCGATTGCGCCGTGACGCCGGGCGGTAGCGCAAGGCGTCCACGGCGCGGGTCCAGTCCCACCAGCACGCCGCCCGTAGCGGGAAAACTGCGGTCCGGGCGCCCGGGCTTGCGCGCCTTGACCAGCAGGGAGGCGTCGGGCCGGCGCCAGTCCTCGGGGGCGACGCCGGGAATGGGCGCCAGGTTGCAGATGACCAGATGCTCGGGCGGCACGGCCTGTCCGTCCAGCCACACCTGCACAACTGGGCCGCCGCCGCCCGCGGCAAACCACCCTTGCGGCGGCGCGTCGCCGTCGGTCAGGGCTTGGCGGCGCGCTTGCAGTTCGGCATGCAGATCGCGCCAGGACAGCGGTTCGGGCACGTTGACCGGCTCGGCCAGATGGTCGATGTCGGTCTCCGTGCGGGGCCGGTTGAACAGGGGCTGGTCGCGGCCCAAAGGGTCGATGGTATAGAAGCCGTCGCGCGTCGTGGCGGGGGCGGCGTTGCCGCGCTGCACGGTGTACGACTGCAGCCGCCACAGAAAGAGCGCGACGTTGGGCAGGTTGTAGCGCCCCGCAGGCAGCGCGCGCACGTCGGCCGTGTGCAGCTCGGCGCCGAAGGGACCATCGACCCGCTCCATCGCCCGGGAATCGCGCAGGTCCGGTGTGCGCAGCGCGTGCGGGCGCGGGTGGTTGACGTGCTGCGTGGTGGCGACGCGCTCGAAGCACTCGGACACGCGGCTGCGCCAGCCCGTGGCGTCGGCCGCCAGCTCTTCCAGCACCAGCGCGGTACCCTTGCGGCGGCGCAGCCGCAGCGTATTGGCCACCAGCGCGCGAGGCGAGAAGGCGGTGCCTACGGGGTACAGCGCGCGCACGCCGAGCAGATCGCCCAGGTACGGCACCACCCAGTCGTCGCAAGTTTCGATGAACCAGTTGTCGTAGAGCCGGTCCACGTCGGCGTCCACCAGCGCGCCCTGGCGCGCCAGCACGTCGAGCAGCGCGCGCAGCGGGCCGCCGGCCGCCGCGTCGCGCTCGCGGTAGAAGGCCGGCAGCAAGGCCATCAGCGCATCGGCATCCAGGCGGGTGTTCATGTGCGCTCCGATAACAGGATGCCAGCCGGGTTCGGGCGCAGCAGTTCGGCCGGTTGCAGGCTGTCTTGCTGCCACCGCGCGGTGCGGGCGGGCAGCGTGGCGTCGGGCCCGTTGCTGCGCCGCGCGGTGAAACGGGACAACGCCGAACCTGGCCCCGCGCTCAGCCCCGCATCCAGTCCTCCATCGAGCACCAGCGAATCCAGGTCCACCCACTGCACGCCCGGCACGCCTTGCAGCACGGACAGCACTTCCGCGCCGTGCACCGGCTGGCCGAATGCGCGCGCGGCAAAGCCAAAGGCCTCCAGCACGCGGGCGCCTGCCGCCTGCAATACCTTGGGCGTCTCGTAGCGGGGATCGATGCCCAGACCGGCCCGCAGGCCGAAATCCAGGTAGCGGCACGGCGCTACGCGCAGCGGCTGATAGGGCGGCCGCGCCCCGTCGATGGCGGCGAGCAGGTTGCGGTACAGCGCGCCGGCGGGGTCCAGCGCGGCGCCATCCTCGCCGGCGACGGTCAGATGCACGAGCCGTTGTTCCCCATCCCACAGCCACACCGCCTGCGACTTGCCGATGCCTGTGAACGCGGCGGCAAAATCCTCGAAGTCGCGCAGCGAGACGATGCGGTCCAGCGTGCGCACGCGCAGCGGCGCATTGCGCCGGGCGGCGTCGCCGGCTTCGGGATCCACGCCGCCGGTCGCGGGCGCCGGATTGACGACCGCCTTGACGCCGGGCGCTCGCGTGAGCAGCACGCTCAACTGGCCGGGCGCGACGTTTCCTTCGCGGCCCAGGCCGACGCGATAGCGCGCCTCCACGTTGCCGGAGCCGGATGGCAGGCGCGCGCCGTGCAGGCCGTCGCCGAACTGCACGGTGGCGCCGCC
Source organism: Achromobacter sp. 1012554356 (assembly GCF_059760815.1). Lineage (NCBI taxonomy): Bacteria > Pseudomonadati > Pseudomonadota > Betaproteobacteria > Burkholderiales > Alcaligenaceae > Achromobacter > Achromobacter sp. 1012554356. The sequence continues at coordinate 166,134 of NZ_JCBANC010000002.1, forward strand.
GCTGTCGTCCAGCCGCAGCAGATAGGCGCGATCGTCCGGCGCCAGTTCCGTGATGCGCGGCGCCTCGGTCCACAGCAGGCCATCCACGCGAACCTCCAGGCTGCTCGCCGCGCCGCTCGCCGTGGGCGCGGGCACGAACGTCAGCGGCTTTTGCTGCAGCGTGAAGCGCTGGAAGGCCCGGTTGCCGGCGCCGCTGCCCAGCACCTCGGGCTGGATGCGCATCTGCCGGCTGTCGCCGTGGCTGGCCGGCGCGACGTTGGCGTTGATGCGTACCGTGGCGGGCAGATAGGCGTGCGCCAGATCGGCGTCCAGGAGCAGCGACGTGCGGCCGCCGGCGCTGTCGTTGCGCTGGATGCGCACGATGTCGCTGGCGTCAGAAAGCGTGACGGTGGCGCGCGCACCGTCCTCGAATTCCAGATCCGCGCTGGCGCGGTCGCGCGCCACGCGCACGCTGGCCAGCGCGTCGCCGCGCAACAGCCGTTCGCGCGGCGCGATGTTGGCGGCGTCGCTCTCGTCCAGGATCAGCCCCGACACCGCCAGCACGCGCTCGTGCGGCAGGTCGGGCTCGTACGAGGCCAGCACCAGCGCATGGCCCTGCGTCAGGCCGGACGCGGGGCGCACGCCCCAATCCAGCGCGTCGGATTCGCCATAGGCGGTGGTCTCGCGCACGGCGTCGTTGAACTGTTCGCGCAGGCGTTCCCCCCGCAAGGTCAGGCGGGTGGTCGGTCCGGCAAGCGCAAAGCCCGTCCGGGCGTCGGGCCCGGCGTCGGCAATGCGGTAAAGCTCTTCATACCCCGGCATGGACAGCACGGCCCAGCCGCCGGCCACCCATTTCGGATGGACGGCATCCAGATGCACGCCGTGCACGTCGCCGGGGAACAGGCTGGCCGCGGGTATCGTCTGGCGCGCCAGGCCGGGCCCGGACCATGCGAGCGCAAGGGTGGCGTCGCCGCTGGCTTCGTAGTAGTCGATGCGGATGTCGTGCTTGCGTCCCGCCGTGAGCCGGACGCTGGCGCTGTATTCGGTGGGCGATTGCTCGCGCCACTGGTCGATGAGCAGGTTGCCGTCCACCCACAGTCGCACGCCGTCGTCGGCCGTGACGTGGAAGGTGTAGCTGCCGCTGCCCGGCGCGCGCACCCATCCGGTCCAGCGCACGCAGAAGTTGTCCGCCGGCATGCCATCGCCGGGGCCGCCCGCGGCCCACCGGAAATCCAGCTGCGGATCGGTGCGCGTCATTACCCGTTCGCTGAAGCTGCGGCCGCGGTAATACTCGCCGTACAGTCCCGACCCCGCGCCGCTTGCGCCCGGCGGATCGGAGATCTCGGCCAGCGTGTAGCCCGGCCATTGCGGGAACTGGCCGAAGGACGGTTTGGCGTCGTCGGCCATGCCCAGATAGGCCGCGCGCAGGGTGGCGGGCATGGCACGCCAGTCGGGCGCGTTGTAGCCGAACAGCCGCGATTGCGCGCGCAGCGCGTAGCAGCGAGGATTGCGGCGGGCGGGCTGCACGTGCGGGGCCGCGCTGCCCAAGCCGCGTTCCAGCGAGATCAGCGTGTAGGCGGGCGCTCCGTCTTCGCCGGGGCCCGGCGCGTACTCGCGAACCTGCGTCAGGCGGCGGAAGTCCCAGTTTTCGTTGCCCGGGTCGCGCGCGCGTTCGTCGCCGACGATCACCACGGCGTCGCCGGCCTTCAGGCGCGTGGCGGCGCCGGCCAGGCATAGTGTGCGCGCGCCGAAGCGCGGCATCGCCGGTTCGAGCCACGCCAGTTCCAGCGCGTTCCAGGCGGCGCGCGCCTCGACCGCCTGCAGGGTCTCGAATGTCTGCGCGCGTTCGTCCTGCGCGGGCACGCTTTGCGCGCGCGTCCAGGGCTCGACCCGCGCGCGCAACGGCGCGCCCGGCGCGGTTTCCAGCGAGAAAGCGAGCCACGTCGTTGCCGCCACACCGGGCCGCAGTTCATAGCCAATGGCCCGCGCCAGCGACTGCACCGAGCGGCGCTCGGTCGCGGTCCGCAGATAGCCCTCGTTGCCGATGCGCTCCTGATAGAACGCCAGCACGTCCAGCACCGCGGCCCACGCGTCGAACAGGGCGATGACGGGGTCGTCGCGGTCGCGTGTGGTCAGCGCGGCCAGCGCCGGCGATCGCGCCAGGTCCGCCGTCAGGCTGGCAAGAAAGCGGCCATGCGTGCCGATGCGCAGGCGCAAGGCGGGCTGGCCCGGCGGGTTGTCCAGGTCTGATGGCGTCAGCGCAGGCTGGCCGGCGCAGCAGCCGCAATCGGCGGGGGTTGTCATGATCCGCCCTCCACGATGAAGTCGATGCGGCCGTTCTCGGGAAAGTTCGGGTCGCCGTCGGCACGCAGCACCTCCAGTGGCGCGGCCAGCAGGCGGCCCGTGTCCAGCTCGCCCGCGGGGTCGCGGCCCCAGCGCTGGAAGCGTTCGGCCCGCGCAGATGCCACGCCCGGCACCGCCATGACGGCGCGCATCAGCGCCGACAGCGCCAGCGGCGTGCCGAAGGTGTAGCGGTCGGGATGAAAGAAGCCCGGCCGGCCCGCGCGGTCCAAGCCCGCGGTGAAGACATCGCGCAGCGCCGCTTTGACGTCCGCGGCAAAGTGGCCCGGCGCCGCGCAGACGCGCACCAGGATGTCGAGCGGCACGTGCACGGGATCGGAGAATTCCAGGTCCTGCCCGGCCAGCCGGAAGCGCTCCATGAAGGCGCGCAGCGTGGCGCGGAAGGGCGCGTCCACCGCGAGCCCGCCGCGCCGGTCCACGGTCAGGAACACGGTGTGCCAACTGCCCGTCCAACGCAGCCGGGCCGCCGCGCGCTGCACTTGCGGATGGCGCTCCGCGAGGCGCGCGTAGTCGTCGGCCGTGACCGCGCGCTCTTGCACGCGGAAGGCCTCGGGCGCGTTGAGCTTGATGGCGTCGGCCGGTTCCGGCGCCGCGCCGCCCTGCGCGGGGAGCGGATTGCGCACGCGCGCCACGCCCAGCATCAGGTCCGCATCGTCGGTGACGAGCGCGCCGATGGCCTCGGCACCCACGTTGCCCTCCGAGCCGCCGCCCAGCCGGTAGCGCGCCAGCAGGCGTTCGCCCGCAACGGGGGCGGCGCCGTAGCGGTTGTCGCCAAACCGCAGCCACGCCGCACCGTCGGTTTCCGTTTCGACGACGAACTCGCGCGCGTCACGGGCGCTGGCCAGCAGGCTGCGCTGAGGCGACCACGCCGGGCTGGCGGGGGCGGGCACGTCGCCGGGCTGATTGGCGTCGTCCGCCTGCAGCGACATGCCGCTGGGCAGTGCGCGGCGAGGGTCCTGCGCCAGCGCCGCGCCGGCGGGCAGCAGGGCGGACACGGCGAGGTCATGCCGGTAGGGTTCGGCGCAGGCCAGGCCCGGGTCAGGCAGGCGGGGGCGGTAGGGCCGCGAGGCGGGCGCGTCGCGCGCGGTCGCGGTGTCTGGTTGCAACGGCGTCCAGTCGCGCTGCATGCCGTGGTCGGCCAGGACAACGTTGCCGCGCGCCACGGATACCGCCCGCTTGACCAGCGCGCCGCCGTCGTCGAATTCGCGGCTGACGCACAGCGGAAACGGCAGCGCGTCGTCCGGATGCCAGGCGATCAGCAGGAGGTCGGTGCCGGTCAGGTCGTCGCGGCCGGCGCGGGTTTCGGTCAGGCGCACGGCCACGCGATGCGTGCGGTCCGCGTCGGCCTTGCGGCCCGTCAACGGGTCGATCGTTTCTTCGAACACCAGCACGTCGCCGGGGGCAAGCGCCAGCGGCGGATCGTTCATCAGCGCCGCCTGCGTCTGGCCGCGCGGCAGGCAGTAGGCGGGATCGGCGAAGTCATGCAGAAATATGCGGCTGTGTGCGGCGTGCAGCGTCAGGTCGTGCAGCGTCTCGAACACTTCGATGCCGGCCGCGGGCAGCCCGTCCAGCGCGTCGCGGCGGCGCACGGGCGCGGCAAGCGCGGCTTCGGGCGCGCTGGTCAAAAGCGGCGTGCCTGCCGGTATGACCTTGCCGTCGCCCTGCGCATTCGCTTCAACGGCGACGAACACGCGCGCGTTGCAGCCGTCATGCAATGGGTAGTCCAGGAGACGCGCATGGCGCCGCAGCGAGGTCCGGCGGCGCGCGGTGTCCAGATAGGCCTCGGTGGCGGCGGCGTCCTGCGCATAGGAAAGATGGTCGGCCACGTAGGCCAGCGTTTCCACGAGCGCCACGGTGAAATCGGCGGGATTGCGCTCGGTGAAGTCGGGCATGCTCTGCGACAGGCGGTCCAGCATCAGCCGCCGGAAGCTCTCGTAATCCTTGGCCAGGTAATCGAGCAGCGGCTCTGGCTGCGCGGGCGCATCGCACGTGTGCGCATCGGCGCAGTCGAATTCCGACGGGCAGCCCGCCTTGAAGTTGATCTCGATGGTGGACAGGCACAGGTCAAAGCCCGGCGCCGGCGCATCGGGATCGGCCGGGTTGACGAGGGCGAGCGTGTACCAAGAGAAGTCGCCGGCCTTGTCCACGGTCAGCCGGATCTCGTTGCCCGACAGCACCGGGTCCGCGGCCAGCGCGATGCCGCGGATGCGCGCGCCGCCTTCGATACGCACGTGGGCGCGACCGATGCCGGACACCGGATGCGCGCACACCACGCGCACCGTGCGCTGGTCGGCCGCGTCGATCTCCACGAAGGCAATGCCGTTGTCGCCGGGCGGCTGCTGGGCGCGCAGCAGTTGCAGCCGGCGCGGGTTGGCGCTGCGGAACTGGCGGTTCATGGCAGATCCCGCGTAAAGCGCGCCAGCCGCCGTTGCTGGCCCTGGCGCAGCACGTACTGCACGTCGACCTGCAGGGTCGCATCGCGGTGCGCGACGTTGACGGATTCCACCGCGATGCGCTCGCCCAGCCACTGCTGCAACGCGCCCTGCACGCTCATCTGCACGGCGGCGGCCAGGGTGTCGCTGTTGGGCGCGAACACCAGTTGCAGCAGCCCGCAGCCGAAGTCCGGCCGGTTGACGCGCTCGCCCGGCACGGTGAACAGCACCTGCTCGATCATGTCGCGCACGTGCGTGGCGTCGTCGGCGTTGCGGCTGCGGCCGCGCGCGTCGGGTTCGAACGGAAAGCGCAGGATGGCCATGGCGCTTCGTCCTTAGATGCCCACGACGCGCGCCTGCGCCTGCAGCGCCAGCATCGGCGTGCCGGTGGGCATGCAGATCGACGAGCCCGCCTGCAGCGCGGCCGGCAGCCCGCCGATCAGCACGCGCGTCGCGCCGGCGAGCCACATGCCGGTGATGCAGGGGCCGTTGCCCGACGGTGGCGGCGGAAACGTGCAGCCGGCGATGGAATACGTCGACAGGATGGTCACGGCCGGCTGGCCCGACAGCAGCACACGCGGATTGGGCGACGTCGGAATGGCCTGGCCGCCGTGCGAACACTGCACGGTGGCGCCGAGATGCAGCAGGGGTCCGGGCATGCTCTTAGCCTCCTCAGGTCACCGTCAGGGCGCCCTGGTTGATGTTGACGGCCGGGCCGGCAAGCATCACCGTCGCGCCCTGGCCGTTGGACAGCGTGATGCCCACATCGCTGATCGAGATCATCGCGCCCGTCTTGGTCTTGAGCAGGATGCCGCCAGTGGGGCCCGGCAGATCGGAAATCATCAGCGTGTTCTGCCCGCCGGTCTGCAGCACGATGCTGGGCGACACAGGCAGGCCGGCCAGCGCCAACGCGGGGACTTCGGCGGCCGATCCCCAGAATCCGCCGACCCAGATCGGGTAGTCGGGCTTGCCCTGTTCAAACTCCACCCACACGCCCGAACTGACCTGCGGCACGACGAACACGCCGCTCTGCTGACCGGCGAACGGCACGCAGGGCATCGCCCAGCTTGAGACGCCCAGGCCCAGCACGTCGGGCACCTGCACCTGGATGCGGCCCATCTGCATGGGATCGACGTTGTTGATCACCACACCGCGGAATTTGCCGTAGTGGCGTTGGGGTTCTGTCATGGGGGCACCAGAGGCAGGGTCGAGATCAGGCCGTTGCGGGCCAGCGAGAATTGCTGCCGGAATTCGCCCGCCTTGAGCGAGCTGTCGACGCGCTTGACGTAGTACAGGCCATCGAACGCCAGCCCCGCGCCGCGCACGCCCACCAGCTGGCGCGACTTGAGCACGTGGCCGTAGCGCAGCACGTTGAGCGATCCGTCGGCGGTCACCGCGTCGGCGGTGGTGCCGGCGGCCATGGCCAGGCCGCGGCCCAGCGCGGCGGCCGGCGACAGTTTGGCGGTGTCCTTGAGCAGCGTCAGCCCCTTGGCCAGCGGCGGCAGCAGGCCCAGCGGCGGACTGGTCAGGCTGACGTCGGGGACGGGCAGCGGAATCGGAAACTTGGTCAGCGGATTCTGGATGAAGATGACCGGCAGCGCGGCATCCGACTGGTTCACCGCGAACGACAGCGACTCGACATTGCTGTGCACGTCCATGCCCAGGTTGAGCGCGGGCTGCACCTGTCCCAGCCGGATCTCCGGTCCCCAGTACGCCACGTTGGCGCCGGGCAGCGGACCGGGCTCGATGTAGAACACGTGGCCCACTTCCCGCGCAAGCTGGCGCACGTACGCCAGGTCCGTGCCTTCGTGCAGCGGAATGCGTTCCACCGGAATCGGCACGTCCGTGAAGGGCGACGGCACGATCAGCGGCAGCATGCCGTACAGCGCGTAGCGGCCGATGATCGCAGCGACGCGCGCGGGCGGCGGCATGGCGGGGTAGGGCAGGCCGCTCATGTCCTGCTTGTCCATCGCCACGGTCAGGTCTTCGCCGGTGACGGTCAGGCGCGATTGGCCGGGCGCGTTGCCGTCCGTGATCTCCTGGCGCGTGACCAGCCCGTCCATCAGCACGGTGGGCAGCCCATTCAGCGTGGCGATCAGGATGACGCGCAGCCACGGCACCTGGCCGCCGGCGATCACCAGCAGCGTATGCAGCGGCGAACGGTTGCTGACGGAGAACGTAAGCTGAAATCCGCCCGGGCCGTCCGCGGACGACGACACCTCGACGCGCTCCAGACCGTCCATGATGGGACGGGGCGCGGGCACCGGCAGGCCGGGGCCGACAAGCAGCGTCAGGTGTACGCCGCTAAGCATCGCTGCCCCCGAATGGAGCGCCGAATGCAGCACCCAACGCGGCGGGAAGCGTCACGCGCAGGCTGCGCCCGGGCACTTCCAGCGCTGCCGGACGCGGTGCGTCATTGCCGTCCGCCAGGCGCCAGAACTGCAGCGGATCGCCCAGCGCGGCGGCCGCCAGCCGGTCCAGCCGGTCGCCCGGGGCCACCGCGACCTCGCCCACCGCGGTAAGCGCCGCCGGGTCCGGCAGAAAGCGGCGGCGCAGGTGGACGAGCGGCCGGCCGTCCGGCCCGGGCATTTCCGCTGTGGGCACGTCGTGGTACCGGCTGTTGGCGGGAAAACGCTGCACGCTCATGGCAGGGACTCCAGTCCGACGGAACCCAGGTCGCCAAGACCGGCCAGCGCAGCCAGCCGTTCCTTGCGCTGCTGATACACCAGGTACAGATGTCCACCCTTGTCGCCAAAGCCCAGATCGCCCACGTGCAGCACGCGCAAACCCAGCGACACCTTCGCGCGGATGGGATTGAGCCGCGCGTCGAAGGCCTCTTCGGTAATCGAGAAATCAGTCACGCGCACCGGCACCACGCGTTCGCGGCTCCACACGAACAGGCTCAGCGGCGCGACCGTGGGCGCGATCTCCAGCGTTCCCAGGTTGGCAATCTGGTTGTTGCGAATGAGGGCAGCGCTGTCCGGATAGACAATTGTTTCCAGCGCGGCCAGCTGCGCGTGGATGCCGGTGTCGCGCGCCTGCGGATGGTCGTCGGGAAATTCGAGCTGATCGGTGGCGTCCAGTTCGGCGTCCAGCCGGATCGTTTCCGCGGGCGGCCCTTTCAAGCGCAACGGCTCGCCCGCCGCGCCGCCGTCGTCTACGCTCTGCGGCTGAAGCGATCGCGTGAGCGTCTCGGGGTTGTATTGCAGCGAAATCACGCGCTGCACCGCCCCGCTGGCGGGATCGATCAGGATGATGCCGCCGCGCAGCAGGCGGGGCGAAAGCGGTCCGCTCATGGGTAGGCCTGCGGTTCCGCGGCGTTGCGCACGGCGGTGATGCGCTGCGCGCCCACCAGCGCTTCCGGCCAGTGGCGCGCCGCGCTGAAGAGGTCGGGGCGGTAGTCGAATTCCAGCACGAAGCGTGACACCGGCACCCGCGCCACGCAGTCCAGTTCGACGGCGCGCAGCTTGCCCGGCGGTTCGTCGACCATCGTGACGTCGGCGTAGCGCGTCTGGCACAGATCCAGCACCTCGCCCACGGTCTTGCCAATCCAGTCTTCCATGGCGGCTCCTAGATCAGGTTCATGTTCTTGGGCACGGCGCTGGCCTCATCCGGCCGGCAGGCCCGATAAAAGCAGATGCCGCAGCCGTCGACCGAGGCTCGCACCGCGGTCTCGACCTTGGCCTGGAACGTGCCGGTGGCCGCGGCAAACGCGTCGTTCCAGCGTGTCTTGAAATCGACGCTGCGCTTGCGGCAGTCGTACACGGCCTCGTAGTCCTGCATGTTCAGCGCGTAGTTGCAGCTGCCGGCGCCGATGTACTTCACCCAGCCCTGGCTGCCGGCCATGAAGTTGGCCACGTCGGCGCCGGAGAATGCGACGCCCAGCTTGGACCCTTCGGAACTGCTGTACGGATGCGTGTGATACGTGCCGAGCGTGTAGTCGCCCTTTTTCTCGGCGGGCAGGCTGATGCTGCCGCCGCCGCCCGAGCCGGTGCGGATGACGCGCTTGCCGTCCTTGTCGGACACGATGCGCCCGCCATGCTCCTGCACGGTGTCGCCGCCGTGGCCGGACTTGGACCAGGCCTCGTTGACCGCGGCATACACGTCATCCGGCATGGTGTGCGTGGTGGGGCATTTGCGCGCCTCGGCTTCGGCCACGCGCAGGTCGCCCATGCCGGCGCGCTGCACGGTCTGCGCCATGCCCGGCGCCGCATTGGGCCGTGACAGGCTGCGCGCGGCGCGGTCGGCTTCCGCTTCCAGCGGCGAGTGAGACGGGCCCAGTTCCAGCGGCAGCCCGGGGCGGTAGCGCCCCTGCTGCTGCACGACGTGCGCCAGTTCGTGCGCCAGCAGGTCGCGGCCCTGGCGTGTGCCCGGCGCGTAGCGGCCGGCGCCAAAGGCCACATGCGGGCCGACGGTGTAGGCCTGCGCATCCAGCGCGCGCGCCGAATCCGCCGCCCGCGCATCGGCGTGGATGCGCACGCGCCCGAAATCGTGGCCGTAGCGCCGCTCGAATTCCATCCGGTCGGCGGTGGCCAGCGGCTGGCCCGCGCTGCGCAGCACGTCTTCGACCTGCTCGGGCACGGCCGTCCTTGCACGGCCGGCAGCCAACGAGGCGCACTTCGACTTGCCGCCGCAACCGCAGGCGCATCGCCGCATCACCAGGCGCGAGCGCGGCGGCGATGTGTCGGGCCGGGGCGTGAACAAAGACGTTCTCATGGCACGGCTCAATGCTTCAGATGAAACGTGTCGGCGATGGCGCGGCCCGCCTGCGTGCCGGCCTGCGCCGGTTGCGCGCCGTCCGCCACGGTGCGCACCTGCTCCGCATTGGCATCGGTGACCGCGCCACCGTTCAGCGCCGCGCGCCGGACCAGCTCGTGGACCAGGGCGGCAACGAACGCGTTGCGTTGAGCCGCGTCATGGCTCGGCAGGCTGAGCGCGCGGATATGCAGGTGAATTGCGGATTTCATGGCCATCCTCTCGTTTCGGCGTCGGCCAGCGGCCGTTCCCGTTTGGCGGCTTCGGCGTGCGCGGCTTGCAGCACGTGAGCCATGGTGACTTCGGAGCCGGCATCGGCGGCCAGGAAGGCCGCGTTCAGCGCGACGTTGCGGATGCTGCCGCCCGTCAGGTTCAGGCGCGCCAGTTGGCGCGGATCGAGATCGCGAGTCGGCGTGGCGGCCGGGAACACGCCGCGCCAGATCCGCGCGCGCTGGTCCAGGTCAGGAAACGGAAACTGCACGACAAAGCGCAGCCGTCGCAGGAAGGCGTTGTCCAGGTTGGACTTCAGATTGGTGGTCAGCACCGCGAGGCCCCGGTACGACTCCATGCGTTGCAGCAGGTAGCTGATTTCGATGTTGGCGTAGCGGTCGTGGCTGTCCTTGACCTCCGAACGCTTGCCGAAGAGCGCGTCCGCCTCGTCGAACAGCAGGATCGCGCCGCCGTCTTCCGCGGCCTCGAACAGGCGCCGCAGATTCTTTTCGGTCTCGCCGATGTACTTGCTGACCACGGCGGATAGATCGATGCGGTACAGGTCCAGCCCGGTCTCGCGGGCCAGGGCCTCGGCGGCCATGGTCTTGCCCGTGCCGCTTTCGCCGGTGAACAGGGTGGCAAGGCCCAGGCCCCGCGACTGCGCAGCTGCAAAGCCCCAATCCTGGTGGACGCGATAGCGCTGGCGCAGATGGGCCGCGATCTGGCGCAGCACCGCGCGCTGCGGCTCGGGGAGCACCAGGTCGTCCCAGCCTGCCGACGGTGTCAGGCGCTGCGCCAAGCCGTCCAGCTTGCGGCGGCTGGCCTGCGCGCAGCCCTGCCACAGTAAGGCGGCCGGATCGGCGCCGGTCTCCTGCAACGCCGGCGCCAGCGCGGCGGCGGTGCGCTGCAAGGTTCGCGAGTCCAGGCCGAACTGGCTGGCCGCCTGGTCCACGGCATCGCCCACGCGCGCGGCGGCCTGCGGGCCCAAAGCCTGCCGCCACAGGGTTCTGCGGTCGGCCTCTTGCGGCCGGGACACCGCGCATGGACGCGAGGCCACGCGCAGCATGACGGGCTCGCGCACGCCCACGAGGCACAATCCGCCGGCCTGTTCCACCAGATGCCGCGCCGCCGGCGTCAGTCCCTCCGAGGCGTCGACGTACAGGGCGGCGCCCAGCAGCACGGCCTCGCGCTGCCAGAGCGTCAGGATCGCATTGCGTTCGGCGGCGTCCGCCGGGACGTCTTCGGCCTGCAGCGTCAGACACGCGAGGCCCGCGGCATGCGCGGCGCGCGCCGCCACGTCTTCCTGCGCGCCGGGGTCGTCGCCTTCCAGCACGAACACCGGCAGCGGCGTGCCCTGCGCGTCGGCGACCTGCGCGGCGATGTGCTGCGCCGCCGCCTCGTGCGCGGACGCGGCGTGCGGCAGGGGCAGCGCCGGCCGCAACAGCGGGCGCAGACGCGCGTCAGGTTCGTTCAGGCCGGCCAGATAATGCAGCACGCGTTCGTCGATGCGCAGCCGCGCGGTGCTCAGATCCGCCGTGTCGTCCACGTCCAGCAGGCGCCAGCGGCGCAGCGGACGCTGCGGCGACAGGGCGCTCCAATGCGCGCCTTCCAGCTCGGCCAGGGCCAGCGCAAAGCTGGCATGGCGCTGGTTTCCGGTCCGTCCGTTCGCGTGGGCGCAGAGGTCGGCCAGCACTGCGTCCATCTCGATTCCGGCGCACAGCAGCAGCAGGTCGCGCTCGAACGCCGACAGGCCGAAGGTGGCCGTCAACTGGTCGATGGCCGAGTCGCCGTCCAGCGCGGCGCGCGCCTGCGCAAGCTGCTGCGCGCCGTGGCGCGGCGGCCGGCTGCCGGGCTTGCGCAGCCGTGTGCGCAGCCGCGCGAACTCGGCGGCCATCAATTGCTGGTTGGCTTCGATCCAGTCGGTGGGCGCGCGCGCGTTCATGGCAGCTCGATCTGGCGGTCTAGATATCGGACGGGGCCCGCTTCGCGGTCCACCAGCGGGCTTTCGATGCCGTCCACCCGCAGCCGCGCCAGAAAGCGCGTGCCGGCGGGCGGCGCGTCGCGCCATTCGAAGATGAGCGCGCTGGCGGGCGCGGCGGCGGGTTCAGCGGGCAGCTCCCGGTCGCCCAGCAGCAGGCTGGCCGCCTGGCCGGGCAGGAGGGGCGGTGCGATCCCCAGCGTGATGCGCACCGTGCCCGCGTTGCGCGTCGCGGCTGCCGGCGGCAGTACGGGCTCGGGCGCCAGCACCAGGGCCAACTGATTGCTGTCGCGCCGCAGGCCGGTATCGGTGGCCTGCATCGTGGCATGCACGCGGTACATGCCGACCGGCAGGTCCGCGGGCATCGTCAGCCGCACCCAGGCGTCCGTGCCCGCCTCGACGGCAATGGTGCGTTCGGCGTCCAGCGTCGTATGGCGCAGCGTCACGGCGCGCGCCAGGCCGTCCAGATGATGGCCCAGCAACGTCACGGCGCCGCCCGGCACGGCAACCGGCTGCTTGCCGGCTGGTTGCACGGACAACAGCGTGGGCAGCGGCGGCGTGAGGCCCGGGAACACCAGCACGCCCCGGTCGCGCGGCGTGCCGGGGATGGCTTCCCCGCGTGTCAGCACGGGCAGCGCGCCGCGTGCGGGCCGCCGGGATTCGATCAGCACCACCGACACTTGGAACGCGGCGGTTGGCCGGTAGTGCGCCTGCAGCGCGGACCACAGGCGCGACATCTCTTCGGCGCCCAGCGCTGACGGCGTGATCTTCAACAGCTCGATCTGGCTGGCCAGGTCCGCGCTGCGCAGGCTTTGGTACACGGTGGGCAGGATGGCGCCATCGACCACGTCCGGATCCAGCGCGCGGCGCACGGCCTCGCGCGGCAGCACGGCGGATTCATGCAGCAATTGCAGCGCATAGCCAAGCAGCACTTCCGCTTGCAGTTCGGCGCGGCCATACGCGGTCAGCAGATAGTGCAGGTCCAGGGCCAGCGGCGGATTGGCGATGCGCTCGCCTGCCGGATCGCGCGACGGCAGCGCGGCGTTGCGCCACGCGGCGTTGGGCGTGACCTGATGCAGGAACAGGTTCAGTTGCGGGTCTTCCTGGTTGTCCAGCGACACCGCGTCGGGCGCCAGCGCGGACACCTTGACGCCCGCGCCCAGCGCGTCCGTGACGGCGTGGTCGATCATGCCCGAGTCGAGCAGGTCCTTGATGACGGCGGTCACCGCCGCGATCGCCAGCGCGTTGCTCATGGCAGCCCCGTGCGTCTGGCGGTCAGGTAGGCGCGCAGCGACAGCGCGCTGGAGCGCGGGGCGGCCGGGACCGCGCGCTGTCGCTGCG